>JABDJU010000151.1 GCA_013003325.1 Acidimicrobiales bacterium | reverse complement strand
GGAGGGAGCCATGCATCGACAGTACCGATCTCAGCCGCCGCGCCCGGCACCGGGCGAATGCGCCAACCGACGTCGGCGGTTTAGCCCCGCCCGGCCCGGCCGCGGCGCGTTCGCCGACTCGACGGGGCGGTCCTTGTTGGTCTCGGCTCGGGACGCGGTGCCGGGATATCGGGCGGATCGAGTTCACCGTCGATCACCTGTCGCATCGTTGCGATGTGGTCCTGGGTCGATCCACAGCATCCGCCGATGATCCGGACCCCGAGCTCGTGCAGTCGATGGGCATGGGCGGCCATCACCTCAGGGGTTCCCGAATACACCAGCCCGTCATCGTGCCATTGCGGGATACCGGCGTTGGCCTTGCTGACGATCGGGATCTGGGGCGCTGCCTGCATCAACTGGCGGACCGCCTCTTCGGTGTCAGCGAGATTGTTTCCACAGTTGGCCCCGAAGGCGTCGACACCGAGGGCCAGAAGTTCCTCGGCCATGTCGGTGGCCGTCAGTCCCATCATCGTGCGGCCATTGGTATCAAAGCTCATCGTCACCACCACAGGCAGCTCAGATACCGAACGAATCCCGGCCAGAGCGGCTCGGACTTCGCCGATGTCGCTGAGGGTCTCGAGCCAGAGCACGTCGACCCCGCCCGCATCCAGACCCTTCGCTTGATCGGCATACGCCGCCGCACACGCCTCTGGTGACATCGTGCCCATCGGTTCGAGCAATTCGCCGGTGGGTCCCATCGACCCGGCCACCACGATGCTCCTGTCCGTTTCCAGCGCCGTCGAGCAAGCTAGTTGCGCGGCGGCCTCGTTCAGTTGGTGCACCTGGCCCTCGAGGCCGTGCAGTTTCAGCCGGTACCCGTTGCCGCCAAAGGAGTTCGTCAGGATGATGTCGCATCCCGCCCGGATGTAGCCGCGGTGTACCTCGACCACCCGCTGAGGGGTTTCGATGTTCCATCGTTCCGGACAGTCGCCCGAGATCAGCCCGAGGGCAAACAACGACGTTCCCATGGCTCCATCGGCTAACAGCGGTCGGTCCGACCTGAGAAGGTCCAGGAATGGATTGAGTGCTACGGCGGAATCGTTCATTTCAAATCACCACTTCCAGAGCGGCTGGCGTTGGGGCCAGCGTGTCGTGCGTTGTGATGGCGAAATCGGTGTTGACACCACCGATGGATCAAGCAGCTACCCGACCCGCCGATACATCTACTATAGGGCACATTGTTCAGTATCGAGTGACAAAGGGAGCGTCGACGTCCATGGCAGGTAACAAGCCGTCAGCCCGCAACAAGCAGGGATTTCTCAACCCGAGCCAACAATGGCTGGCCCTTACGCTCCTGGCGTTGTTGATCGTTATCGCCATCTTCTACTTCGGAGTGGGATTCGGCAACGGCGCGGGCAACTCCGGCTGATCGACAAGCTTCGCGTCGCCGCCTACTTCATGCCCGCGGGAGTCACATTGCGCTGGCTGACCTGTGTCAAGCCATCGCGATCGATGCGATAAGAAACGACCCGTGTGACCTGGTGCCCGCCCGAACGGGCCTTGCCACTCACCACATCGAGTTCGGTGCCGGTCGCGGTTGGGATCAGCGCCACGGCTCGGAACCCGTCTCGCGAGCCGGGGCTGCTGCGCTTGTCCTCGCGAATCAGTTCGAGACTGTCCCACACCCACGTGTCGTTGACGCTGACAAACCTGCACGTGTGGCTCGTTTTGGACGTCCAGATCAGAGCGCCGGGACAGACCACCACGTTGCCGACCAGGTAGGGGTCAGACCCCAGACCGTCGCCGTTGAACGAATTCTCGAAGGCGGCTGCGATGATCTCGTCGTGGTCTCCCCGGTCGATCGCTCTGCGGCTCTGCAGTTGCCGCGAGAGCTCGATGACGTTGCCGAGCTCGGCGTCGTCGAGGCGTTCGAGCACCAGCTCGGCGGTGCCCGGTCCGGTGAGCAGCGAAGCGGCAGCGTTGAGTCGACGCGTCGACACGCCCTCGCTCACCACAGCTCTCCGGCGAGCGATGCGACATGACGATACCGCGCCCGAACCGCCTCGGCCGACTCTGCCTCCTCGTGGATCAATGGTTCGACCGTCTCAGCGCGATCGAGCTTCCATCTCTCTGCGATGGAAGTTGGTGTTTCTCCGGTGGCCACGCACGCCGCCTGCACGGCCGCCCCCCGGGCCACTGTTTCGTCGGCTTCGGGAATCAGCACCGATCGTCCCGAAAGGGATGCGAACGATGTGGCGAAGGCCTGCGAACGCGCCCCGCCACCGATGAGGAAGAAACGTCCCGGCAATGGAACACCAGCGTTGAGCAGCGCATCCACCCCGTCGAGCAGCCCGCACGTGACACCTTCGACCGCGGCCCTGGCGATCTGTGGCCGATTCATCGGTGCTCGCAGGCCGCTGAGCAGCCCGCGGGCGTTGGGCAGATTCGGCGTTCTTTCGCCGTCGAAGTACGGCACGAGCGTCAATCCGTTTGCACCCTGCGGGGCAGCCATCGCCAAACGATCGAACTCGGTATGGTCCACGTCGAGCAGGGCGCGGAACGACTCGGTCACCTTGGTTGCGTTCAAGGTGCAGACCAACGGCAGATATCGACCGGTGGCATCGGCGAAGCCGGCGACCAAACCGGTTTCGTCGGATGTGGGCGTATTCGAGACCGCATAGGCCGTGCCCGACGTGCCCAACGAAACGACAAGATCACCGGGTCCGACACCCAACCCGAGAGCGGCGCTCATGTTGTCGCCGCTGCCCGGCGCGACGAGGGTGTCGCTGGCAACTCCGCGGTTGGTCAGCTCGTGACTCGAGACTGTGCCGATCGACGCGAAGGGGTTGGCGACCCGGGGGAATTCGATCGAGTCGATATCGAGGCCAACCTCGGAAAGAAGATCGGCACGGTAACGGCCCTCCCGTGGCGACCAGTAGCCGGTTCCGGACGCGTCACCGCGATCGGTGGTCCAGCGACCTGTGATTTTGAGGTTCAAGTAGTCGTGGGGCAAGCCAACCCGACGAACCGAACCAAAGGTCGCCGGTTCGTGATCCGAGAGCCACTTCAGTTTGGTGACCGTGAAGGACGGTCCCGGGAGGGATCCCACCTCGTGTGCCCATCGTTGCCGGCCGAGCAGATCGATCATCTGTTGACTCTCGAGGGCCGAGGTGGTGTCGTTCCACAGCTTGGCCGGGCGGAGTGGTTGATCCGCACCGTCTAGAACGACGAGCCCATGTTGCTGGCCGGAGATGCTGATGGCGCGCACGCTGGATAGGTTCTCGGCGACCTGATCGAGACAGTGGAGGAACGCCTGCCACCACGTGTCTGGGTGTTGTTCACTCACCGGCGGGGTGGTCGCCGGGTGCGGTGAACGGGCTTGGTCGATCAGCCGACCATCGGCGAGGCTGAGAATCTCCACCTTGGTCGATCCGGTGCTGGAATCGACACCCAGCACGCAGGCATCGTCACGGGCAAGGGCCGTCACCGTAGCGACGTCCAGTCGATGGTGAAGGTGTGGACCAGTTGCTCGCCGGGCTGGAGCACGGTCGGAGCTAGGTCGAACGATTCGGGATTGAAGATGTTGGGCGGAGCGCTTTGGGGCTCGACGCATACTGCATGTTCGGGCCGGTTGTAGATCACCCAATGGTCACAGGTCGACGCTAGGTGCAGCAGCAGGTGGCCTTCCCAGCGGAGCCGTATCGGCTCGGTGATCCGGCGGAAGGGATGGTCCCACGGACCGGGAGGTGGAGGTGAGATGAGCTCGCCGGTCGGGATCATGTCGTCTGCGACTTGGTAGAGCTGTGCTGATTCCAGCTCGTCGATTTCGATCTGGACACTCGGACCGCCAGGGGTGAGTTGGCGTCTGAACCATGGGTGCCAGCCCACCATTGCCGGCATGGCCCGGTCGGTGGCCATCACGGCGAGCTCGAGAACCAACCTCCCGGCGCGGGCATCTCCGGCGAGTTCGGCTCGGTGGGACACGGTCCCACCGAGCGGCCATCGAGAATCGAGCTCGTGAACGAGATGTCCTGGGCCCAGTTGGTCCCAGGGGGCGGTGAAGGCGGTGCCGTGGATCGCGTGGGGCCCGTGGTTGACTTCGAGCTGGTAAGCGTCGCCGTCGAATTCGAACCGGCCATGGGCAACCCGGCCGGCGTAGGGCACCATGGGATAGGCCCCCCAGGATGTGGCCTTGTTGGAAGCATCCCCGTACAGCAGCTCGCACTCTCCCAACCTGAGGCTGGCCAGCCGGCCCCCGTGCTCGCGATCGAAGGCGTAGGACGCCGTCACGACGTCATCTGCGATCTGACTCGAGCGGTCACGAGGACATGGTAATTGCGCCGGCGGCGCTTCGGTCCGTTCCGGTGGCGCTAAGGGTCGGTGAACGACGGGTCGATACGTCACTGTGCTCGCCCCGACCATGCCAGAACAGGCGCGAAGCGTTGTCTCGGTCGCAAAGACCGCCGGTCTCGCCACCGTCGACACCGACGGACGTCCGGTCGTGGCACCGGTACCGATCGTGGACGATGGGTCGGGCCAACCGATCACGGTCTTGTCGAACCTAACGACCCATACCGAACGGGCCCGTCGCGATAGCCGTGCGGCGATGAGCATCGCCGACCGTCTGCTCCTGCAGGGAGAGCTGGTGGCGGTACCGGGCCTGCAACAGTTGGAGCTACAGCCTCGGTTTGTTGCTCTCCACCCAACCCTTACCCGTCAGGTCGAGTCGTTGGACTACAGCTGGTTTGGCTTGCGGGTTGAGCGGGTGCGGTGGACCGATGACGACGGCGATGAACACTGGCTTCGGCCCGAAGATCTCTTCGGCGCCGAGCCCGACCCGCTGGCCGATCTCACCGCCGCCGACATCGATGACGTCGCCGACCGGCTCGACGACAACCTCTTGCTCATCTTCAGGTCGCTCGGAGGCCGCTGGCTTGCTCGTTCCGCCGAGCTTGTTCACATCGATCGGTACGGCGTCGTGGCTGTTGTCGACGAACCGGGACGGCGGAACCGAGGCCGGGTCCCGTTCCCGCAGCGTCTGGATGACTCCGCTGAGCTTCACGCCGCCCTCGGCGCACTGGTCCGAGCCGCCCGATCATCACCGATCGCTCGGGGTGCTGACGAGCGCCCCTAGACTGGCCGCATGGCTGCCGAGCGTTACCGCATCTCCCTCAAGTACTGCGTGCCCTGAGACTATTCCAGTCACGCCGTGAGCGCGACCGCAGACCTCATCACCAATTACCAGCACATCATCGACGACTTCACGCTGGAGATGGGTGGATCGGGGGTTTTTGATGTCGTGGTCAACGACACGGTGCTGTACAGCAAGGATGAGACCGGCCGCCATGCCGAACCCGGCGAGATCCTGAAACTCTTCAAGGAGTTCGTCGGCCCCGACGTGCCGATTTACGGAACCTGACACTTGTTCGATTCCTGGATCCCGATCGACGATCCTGCCGATCCAAGAATCAGTGTCTTTCAAGGTCTCCGCGACCATCAGCTTCGCCAGCTACGCGAGGCCGACGGCGGCGACATGTCCGGCGTCTTCGTTGCGGAAGGGGACTTGGTGGTCGAACGAGCGATCGACGCCGGATACGGGCTGTGTTCGATTCTTGTCGACGGCGCTCGCCGCAAGGCGATCCCACCGGCGATCGAGGCGGCCGGTGCCCCCATCTATGGCGCCGCGCCCAACGTGCTTCAGCACATCACCGGCTACCACCTTCACCGGGGGTTGCTGGCCTGCTTCCACCGCCGGCCGCTGCGCCCGGTTGACGAGGTGCTGGCGACTTCGACCACACTGCTGGTGCTCGAAGGGATCAACAATCCCACAAACCTGGGAGTGATCCTTCGGTGCGGGGTTGCGCTGGGAGTCGACGCCTTCGTGATGGATCACACCTGCAGCGACCCCCTCTACCGACGGGCCGGCCGGGTGAGCATGGGAGAGGCGTACCGTCTGCCCTACGCCCGGCTCGGTTCGTTCCCCGACAACCTCGCCGTGATCCACGACAGCGGCTTCACCACACTCGCGCTGACCCCATCAGGCGACACCGACATCGGTGATCTGTCGTTCGGTGCTGACCAACGAGTGGCTCTGGTTCTGGGAAGCGAAGGACCCGGGCTGAGCGACGGCACGATCCACGCGTGCTCGATGCGTGTGCGCATCCCGATGAGCGGCTCGGTCGACAGCCTTAACGTCGGCTCCGCCGCATCTGTCGCCTTCTACGCGATCCAACAAGCCCGCACTACTCCCTCCGGGGGCCCTCCACGCTCGCCTTCGGGCCTTCTTGTTCGTCTTCTCGCTCGGCTTCGCCTCGCTTGACGAACCGGCATCGAACTGCGGTCCCGGAGGGATCAGCCCGGAGGGTCGGTGACGTAGCGCTGGGCGGCGTCGGTGAGGGAGAGGTCGAGTTGGTTGGCCAGGGATGCGGTCCAGGCCAAGACGTCGCCCAGTTCGTGGAGCTGGCTCTCCGGAGTTCCTTTGCGGACCGCCTGGGCCAGTTCGCCGAGTTCCTCGCAGAGCCACGCCACGGTTGCGGCGATACCTCGCTCGCGATCGGCCGGTCCGTAGAGGTCTTCCATCAGCGCCTGAAACTCTGCGATCTGCATTGGGGGACTCTACTATTGCGCCAATGAAGGCAACCGTGGTCTATGAGTCACTCACCGGCAACACCCGCGACGCAGGCGATCTGATCGCACACGGCCTCCGTGAGGCCGGTGTCGAAGCCATGGCGTGCCCGGTCGATCGTGTCGACCTTCAATGGCTGAGCGAATCAGAGCTTGTGATTGTGGGTACGTGGGTCGACGGGCTGTTCTTCTTTGGACAGAAGCCCGGTCGTCCGTGGAAACTTGCCAAACTGCCGGTGATCGACGGCAAGCAGACCGCCATCTTCTGCACATATGCCCTCGATCCGGGCAAGGTGCTCGAGAAACTCCAAGGGGTTGTCGAGCGTCGTGGCGGCGATGTGATCGGCGGATATGCGATCAAGCGGGACGACATCGTCGGCGGCGCGGCTGAGTTCGTCGAGCGGGTACTCGCCTCGTCGGCCCTCCCGAGGGTCCCGGCCTAGCTTGATCACCCTCGGACCACGGGTCTCCGGCGCGCTGCTCGAGGGCCGACCGGTCGTCGCGCTGGAATCCACGATTTTTTCGAATCTGGGATTGCCGCCGCCTGCGAATATCGAGGCTCACGATCGGTGTCGGCAGGCCGTGATAGCCGGCGGCGCCGAGCCGGCGTTGACCGCCGTGCTCGAAGGGAAGGCCACGGTGGGGGTGGAGGCCGATCGTGTTGCCACGATCTGCGGCCCGGCCCGCAAGGTCGGTCAGCGGGATCTGGCGGTTGCGATTCGGCAGCGATGGGCCTACGGAGCGACCACGGTGTCGGCCTCGCTGGCCCTTGCCGCTGCCGCTGAGCTTCAAGTCTTCGCCACCGGCGGTATTGGCGGGGTTCATCGTGACGCACACCGCTCCTTCGACGTCAGTGCCGATCTCAATGCGATCGCTTCCTACAAGGTGATCACCGTGTCGTCCGGGGCGAAAGTCTTCCTCGATCTTTCCCGCACACTCGAGTACCTGGAGACGCACTCGGTTCCTGTGCTCGGATTCCGTTGCGACGAGTTCCCGGCCTTCTACTCCAGGTCGGCCGGTTTACCCGTTCCGCATCGGGTCGAGTCGGCGGCGGAGGTGGCCGCCATCGCGAGGGAGCACTGGTCCCTCGGCGGGGGAGGAATCCTCCTGGTCAACCCCGTCCCCGAGGCGTACGCCGTCGAGATGTCGATACTGGAGTCGGCCGTCGATCGCGCCCTCGCCAGGGCCGAAGGGACCGTCGGCGCCGCGATCACCCCGATCGTACTGTCAGAGATTGCGTCGTTGACCGACGGTCAGAGCATCGCGTCGAACGTGGCCCTCGCTGAGTCGAATGCGGCCGTGGCTGCCGAGGTGGCGACCGCGCTCAGGGCTGAGCGACGCTGAAGGTGTCGCACGTGTCCGGATTGCCGGTGTTGAATCCCTGCTCGAACCACTTGATTCGCTGGGCTGAACTTCCGTGGGTGAAGGTGTGAGGGTCGACGTAACCGGAACGTTTCTGGATCGAATCGTCGCCCACCGCGGCGGCGGCGTTGATGGCTTCTTCGGTGTCACCGGGATCGAGTACGAATCCGGTGGACGCGTCGCCCTGCCGCTGGTTGGCGTAGTAGGCCCAGACCCCGGCGAAACAGTCGGCCTGCAGTTCCTGACGCACTGACAGGTCGTTGCGGGCGTTCGGGTTCTGACCTTGCAGCGCCCGGACCTGCTCACTGATGCCGGTGATCGTCTGAATGTGATGGCCGACCTCGTGAGCGATGATGTAGGCCTGGGCAAAGTCGCCGGCAGCTCCGAGGCTGCGCTGCAGCCCTTCCATGGCGCCGACGTCGATATAGACCTTCTGGTCCTGAGGAGCGCCGCAGTAGAACGGACCGGCCGCGGCACGACCGATTCCGCATCCGTCGGTGCGGGTTTCGCCCGAGTAGAGCACCATGCTCGTGAATTCGTACTGGCGGCCAGCATTCTCGAACAGGGCTGACCAGACGTCCTGCGTGTCGGCCATCAGGGCAGCCAGGCAGGCCTCGACCTCGATGTCACAACTGATGATTTCGTTGGGATCGCCGCCGGCATCGCCGGTGTCGGAACCGAACGTGGGCCCGTCGATGGTGAACGCTCCGCCTCCGGACGCAGAGGGGGAGTCGACCGTGGTCGTGCCGCCGCCCCCACCCAGGTTGACCCCGAAGAGAAGGCCTATGACAGCGATGATGAGCGCGCCGAGGCCGCCGGCTGCCTTGCCACCGCCTGGCACCCGACGTCCCGTTGTCATCCCACCTCGCCCGAAGGTGGTGCCGCGACCGCTCCTCCCGGTCGAGCCCCGTCGGTCCTCGACGTACTGCTCGCCTCGTTTCGCCTGCCTTCTGGATGTTCGCGCCATAGGTGTTGCCCTCCCTCATCGGCCGGATCATCCTAGCGGGGTGATCGATTAACCCTGATCAAGCTGCCAGTGGTCGCCCGAATGGGGAGAAATCGGTCCAGGTGGTGAGGAACTCCTCGGCTCGTACGCAGGCACCCATCAGCACCCCCTCCGGGTGAGCGGAACACGCGTCGAGGATCTGAGGTATGGCTTCGGTCAGATTGACTTCGAGGTGGCGAGCGACCAGGGCCCCGGCTGCGCCGACGAAGTCTGGCACCACCGTCGTGCCGGCCCGTTCGAGCATCACGTAGGCCTTGGTCGTGACCGGCAGCGGTCCCCACGGCACGATCGCCTTGGCTGACACCGTGCCTGCGCCCTGATGGTTCAGCACACCCGGCTTCGACCCAGCCAGAATGAGATCGACCTCTGACCCCCAGATGGCCCACGGCTCGTGTGCCGGGTCAGGGTGTACGAGCTCTACACCGAGCCGAGCGAGCTCGTCGGCTAGACGCTGAGCCATCGGACTGCTGCCGACCCCCTCGACCGCGGCGGTGACATTGTCGAACGAGCCCCCCGCAGCCCACCGGGCGGTCTCGACAACGCTCGTCAGGTTCAGCTCGGCATCAGGGGTCGTCGTCGACGAGTCGAAGGCGGTCTCGGGCACCCCTTTGCCGCTGTGAAAGTCGAGATCGACCAGGTCAGCGGTCTCTTCGAGAAAGGCTTCGAGGGCGGCGATGGCAGCATCGCCGACGGCATTGATCCCGGCCGACGCCCCGCCCCGCTCAACACCGAACGCAGCGAAGCTGTAGGTGGCGGACCGTGCGAGGTCCATGGCGCTCGACTGCAAGATCTTCTTGCCCATCCGCACCAGCCCCGAGGCAGGGGCATCGGGAACGTCGGTCACGACGAAGGCGTCGGTGGTTGTCAGCTTGCGCAGCGCCATCGACCGATCCTTGCACGCGAAGAAGCTCCTCCCAACCTGGGGAGGAGCTTCGACGGTACAGATCTTGCTGGTCTAGAAGATCGCGTTGTCGACGAATGCCGTCGCGAACACGAGGCTCACAATCGTCATGACCTTTAGAAGGATGTTCATGGCAGGTCCGCTGGTGTCCTTGAACGGATCACCCACGGTGTCACCGACCACCGCAGCCTTGTGCGGATCTGAGCCTTTGCCGCCGTGGGCTCCGGTTTCGATGTACTTCTTGGCGTTGTCCCATGCCCCGCCGGCGTTGGCCATGAAAATGGCGAGGGCGAACCCGGTGACCAGAGCTCCGGCCAGGAGCCCCCCGAGTGCGTTGACGCTGAGGAAACCAACGACCAGGGGAGCGACCACGGCGAGCGCTCCAGGGACGATCATCTCCCGCAGCGATGCCCGGGTGGATATGGCCACACAGCGGGCGCTGTCGGGGATAACGCCGGGCTTGCCCTCGCGCAAGCCCGGGATTTCACGGAACTGGCGGCGCACCTCCTCGATCATCTCCTGAGCGGCACGACCGACGGCGTCGATCGTAAGGGCGGCGAAAAGGAACGGTAGGGCCGCTCCGATGAAGAGCCCGACGAACACGTCGACATTGCCGATGTTCAGGTCGAGGGTGCCCGCTCCACCAGCTTTGTTGACGGCGAATTCGAAGCTCTTGAACAAGGCCAGCGCCGTGAGGGCGGCTGAGCCCACCGCGAAGCCCTTGGCGACCGCAGCAGTGGTATTGCCGAGCGAGTCGAGCGCATCGGTGACCTCACGAACGCTCGGGTCGAGCTCGGCCATCTCGGCGATACCGCCGGCGTTGTCGGCGATCGGACCATAGGCATCCACCGAAACGACGACGCCGGTCGTTGCCAGCATGCCGATGGCTGCGACAGCGATGCCGTAGATACCGCCCTGCAGCTGCTCGATGTCGCCGTCGGATCCGAATGTGAGTTCGCCTCCGTAGTAGGCGACGCCGACGCCGACCAGTATCAGCACCACCGACGCGGCGACCGACACCATCCCGGCGCTGATGCCGCCGAGGATCGTTGTGGCCGGGCCGGTCTCCGACTGCTGGGCGATCTTCTTGACGGGGCCGAAGTGATCGCTGGTGTAGTACTCGGCGGTCTTGCCCAGCGCCCAACCGACGATCAGGCCGCCGATCACTGAGATCCCGAGCCCGATCGGATTGCCACCGAACTCGTCGCCGCTGAACATCCAGTAGGCCAGCGCGACGGTGCCCACAACCGTGATGCCCATGGCCACGTTGGTGCCGAGGTGGAGGGCGCTGCTCAGCGCCCGGCTGTCGGTCGACGATCCACCCTTGACCAGGAACGACCCGATGATCGACGACACCATGCCGACGAGAGCGACCGCCATCGGGAACATGAACAGGGAAAGGGCAGCGCCCGAGTCGGGCGTTTCGGCCGCCGTCGCCGCAGCGAAGGCGACCAGGGAGATGGGTGCGATGATCGACCCTGCGTACGACTCGAAGAGGTCGGCTCCCATGCCGGCAACGTCGCCGACGTTGTCGCCAACGTTGTCAGCGATGGTGGCCGGGTTGCGAGGGTCGTCTTCGGGGATTCCTGCTTCGACCTTTCCCACGAGGTCAGCGCCGACGTCGGCCGCCTTGGTGTAGATACCTCCACCGACACGGCTGAACAGTGCGATCGAGGATGCGCCCAAGCCGTAGGCGGTGACGATCTCGAATGCTTTGTCAACATCGAGCCACAGCACGAAGACGACGTAGACGATCATCAAGCCCGCCAACGCCATACCAGCGACGGAGAATCCCATCACGGCACCGCCGCGGAAGGCGATCGGCAGGGCCTTGGCCGGCCCTTCTTTCGCCGCTTCGGTGGTCCGAGCGTTGGCCATGGTCGCGACGGTCATGCCCGCATATCCAGCCCCGCCGGACAGGATCGCGCCGATGATGTAGCTGATCGCTGCAAGGGGGGCGATGGCGATCGTCAACAGGATGGCCATGACGACCACAAATCCGGCCACCCAGGTGTACTCCTGCTTGAGGAACGCACGGGCACCCTTTTGGATTTCGGTCATGAGGAACACCATTCGTTCGTTCCCCGGACTGGCCGCCTTGACGTTGTTGTAGAAGAAAACTGCCACGCCGAGGGCGGCCAGGGCGGACAGGAAGGCAAGATACGGAATGAGTTCCACGGAAAACTCCTGCTAGAGGGCATGATTGCGCAGCCGCGAACAGCCAGCGACCGGGCGAGGCTAGTTTGCCGCACCCCTGATCTCCAAGGGGCGATACCCCCAAGTGTCTGTTCTTGTGTCACAAGTCGTGTACTCAGGCGAGCCTGGACTCCATCATCTGCACCTCGCCGATGGTGTTTTCGGCCGGGGCGTGAGAGCCTGGTCATGAGATGTTCAAAGCCGGTCACCGTCGAACGGGTCGTTCACCTCATCGGCCGCGTCATAGCGTGGTCATGCATGATCTGGGGGTCGCCCCTCTGCCGGTCAAGTCCGAAGCGGTCGTCGGAGGGGTGGCGCTGCTCGACGCGGTCGAGGTCATCGATGAGTCGCACCGAATGCTCAGCGCCCAGGAGCTCTATGCCGATGCGCTCGGCGACGCCGAACCCGACACCACGGCCAAGCCCAAGCTCCGGATCCACACCCGACCCGAGTATGCCCCACGGCTTCAGCTGTGGGGAGCGGGCACGAGCGGAATCCCCCGCAAGGGATCGAGATCGATCCGCCTGTTCAAGGCTGAGCCTGCCGCCGTCTTCGAGGTGTTGGAGACCGAGCCGAGCACTGAGCTGCTCACCTTTCACCCCGGCTCCGTGCGACAGCGGCATCGATTTCCCGACGACATCGAGTTGTGCTGGTCAGGGTCGCTCTGCGGCGCCTACGCCTGGCGGTCACGCCCGGTCGAGGTGGAGCTGAGAGCGACCCGCTTCAACACGATGTTCACCGCGGTCGAACTGAGTCTTGTGTCTCGCCGTCACCCCCGACGGTTCTTTCGGGCCGCCCACGACGCCATCCAGCAGCTTCGGTTGCCCGGTCGAAGCTGAGGTCGAGCTGCAGCGGCCAGTACTCTGGCCCGATGGAACGAGGCCTCATCGACAACGAGTTCGTCAACCGGTTGCTCTCATCCATCGAGGTCAGTCCAACGCCATACCACTGTGCCCGCACCGCAGCAGAGCGCCTTTCCGATGCCGGCTTTGTGGAGGTCAGACGCACCGACCCCGTGCCTTCGGGCGGTGGTCGTTACGTTCGGGTCGACGGAGGCTCGTTGATCGCGTGGGCGACGCCGGAGTCAACACCCGACCGATTCACCGTGGTCGGTGCTCACACCGATTCGCCCAACCTCCGGATCAGAGCGAACGCCGATCAGTCGAGCGCAAACTGGGCCCAGCTCGGTGTCGAGGTGTACGGCGGTGTGCTCTTGAACTCGTGGCTCGACCGCGACCTCGGCCTGGCCGGCAGGGTTTCGCTGGCCGATGGGGAGGTTCGTCTCTTTCTCGACGACCGCCCGGTTGCGCGTGTGGCTCAATTGGCGATCCATCTCGATCGGGAGATCCGTGATCAGGGCCTCAAGCTCGACCCTCAAACCCACTTGACACCCTTATGGGCGATCGCCGACCAGGGCCCGGCGTTCGTCGACTATGTCGCCGAACAGGTGGGGGCCCCGGCCAACGAAGTGCTGGCCTGGGATGCGATGGTCTTCGACACCAACGCGCCGGCGGTGGTCGGTCTGAATTCGGACCTGATCGCGTCGGCTCGAATCGACAACCAGCTGAGCTGTTTCGCCGCGACCGAAGCGCTGGCTGAGGTGGTCGGGTCGGCAGAAGGGTCGGTCGGAGATGGAGCGGTGAAGGTCGTGGCGCTATTCGATCACGAAGAGGTCGGTTCGGCTTCGGCCACCGGCGCCGACGGTGCGTCACTCAGCTCCACGCTGGAGCGGATCGCCATGTCGATAGGTCTTTCGCGGAGCGATTTTCTCGAGGCGCTCACCAGAAGCTACGTGGTGTCAGCCGACGGCGCCCACGCCACTCACCCCAACTATGCGGATAAGCACGAGCCGAGCCACCACATCAACGTGAACGACGGGGTTGTGGTCAAACGCAATTCGAACCAGCGCTATGCGTCGGATGCGGTCAGTGAAGCTCCGTTCCGGGCTGCGTGTTCGAAGGCGGGAGTTCCGGTGCAGACCTACATTCATCGCAATGATCTGCCGTGCGGATCGACCATCGGTCCGGCCACGTCGGCCCAGCTGGGGGTTCGGACGATCGACGTGGGAGCCCCTCAGCTGGCGATGCATTCGGCTCGGGAGACCGCCGGTGCACTCGACGCGTGCTACCTCAAGGATTCCCTGGCCGCAGTCCTCGAGCACACCTAGATCCCCAGCCCGTACCGGGCTGTGTTGTGGTTGATCGGCGAACAGGAGATACGCTTCGGATCACTCCGTGCGGGCCAACGTCGTCCCGTTCTTCGTCGCCCTCGGGCTTCGACCGTTCGCCCAGGAGGATCAACCGTGAACCACTTGCCACAGGCCCAGGGCCTTTACGACCCCCGCATGGAACACGATGCGTGTGGTGTTGCATTCGTCGCCGATCTTCATGGTCGTCGCAGCCGTGATGTCGTCGATCGGGCGCTGACCGCCCTCGTGAAGCTGCAGCATCGGGGCGCCACCAACGCCGAACCCACCACCGGCGATGGAGCGGGAATCCTCATTCAGATTCCGGATGCGTATTACCGAAGCTTGATACCCGAGCTTCCCGAGTTCGGACACTACGCCACCGGGATGCTCTTCATGCCACCCGATGAGGACCTGGCGCTGGCGGCCCGTGAAGCGATTGTGCGGACCTTTGCCGAACAGGGGCTCGAGACGATCGCCTTCCGCCCGGTTCCCTACGACGTCGGAGACCTCGGCGAACAGGCAAAGGAACTGATGCCCCGATTCGAGCAGGTGTTCATCACCTCGCTGTTGGACAACGTGGGTCTCGACCTCGACCGACAGGTCTATCTCGCCCGCAAGCGGGTCGAGCACGAGGTGCCCGACAAGACCGGGGCCGAGTTGTACTTCGCCAGCCTGTCGAGCCGGACCGTGGTCTACAAGGGCATGTTCACCACCCCGCAGTTGTTGAGCTTCTTTCCCGAGCTGGCCGACGAGCGCATCGAGAGTGCCATCGCGCTGGTCCACAGCCGATTCTCCACCAACACATTCCCGGCCTGGCCGTTGGCCCACCCGTATCGCTTTATCGCCCACAACGGCGAGATCAACACCGTGATGGGCAACCGAAACTGGATGAGAGCGCGAGAAGGGCTCCTCGAAACCGACTTCTGGGGCTCCAAGCTCAACCACATCTTCCCGATCTGCACCCCCGACGCATCCGACACCGCCAGCCTCGACGAGGCGCTCGAGCTGTTGCACCTGGGGGGTTACCCGATCCACCACGCCATGCTCATGCTGATGCCCGAGGCGTGGGAGCGCAACGAGAACATGCCCCCCGAGATTCGGGCGTTCTACGACTTCTACGCATCGGGCATGGAAGCATGGGACGGTCCCGCCTCGGTCACCTTTACCGACGGTGAGGTTGTCGGAGCAGTGCTCGATCGCAATGGACTTCGGCCGTCACGCTACTGGGTCACCAGCGATGGCCTCGTCGCGATGGCATCTGAGGTCGGAGTCATCGACGTGCCGAGTTCACAGGTCGTGAGCAAGGGGCGCCTCGAGCCCGGAAAGATGTTCCTGGTGAACACCTCCGAAGGGCGCATCGTCGACGACGAGGAGATCATGGCATCCCTCGCCGCAGAACACCCCTATCAGGAGTGGACCAGCGGTCTCACCGAGCTGAACGACCTTCCCGAACGCCCGCATCAAACCCCCAGCCATGCAGACCTCGTGGCCGAGCAGGTCACAAACGGGCTGACCGAGGAGGATCTCAGCGTGATCGTCGCCCCGATGGCCCTCGACGGCAAAGAAAACATCGGGTCGATGGGCACCGACACGCCCCTGGCCGTTCTGTCGAACAAGCCCAGGATGCTCTTTGACTACTTCAGCCAGCTGTTCGCTCAGGTCACCAACCCGCCCCTCGATGCGATTCGGGAAGAACTCGTCACATCTGCCGAGGTGCGGCTCGGTCCACAGGCCAACATCCTGGCCCCTGGTCCGGACTGGTGTCGCCAGCTCCGACTCGAGCACCCGGTCGTAACCGCCGACGAGTTGCTCCGGATCGAGCAGGCCAATGCCGAGGGGGCGTTCCCACAGTTCAGCTCGGCCACGATCAGTGCTCTGTACAACGTGAACGAAGGCGAGCGCGGGCTCAGGTATGCCCTCGACCGAATTCGAAGCGAGGCAGCGGCCGCTGCCGAAGACGGCGTCGGTATTCTCGTCATCACCAATCGCGGTGCGACCGCCGACCGCGCCCCGATCCCGTCCCTGCTGGCGGCCGGGGCGATCCACCAACACCTCGTAAAGCTGAAAGCCCGTACCAAGCTGGGGATCATCGTCGACGGGGCCGACGTGCGCGAGGTCCACCACCTCGCCCTCCTGCTCGGGTTTGGTGCCAACGCGATCTGCCCCTCGCTGATCATGGAGACCCTCGAGGATCGGATTCGCAGCGGTCAACTGGCCATCGATCTCGATCTCGCCGCCTCCAACTATGTGGAGGCGGCCACCAAGGGGATCATCAAGGTCATGTCGAAGATGGGCATCTCGACCGTGGCGTCCTACACCGGTGCACAGATCTTTGAAGCGGTCGGTATCGGCCAAGAGGTCGTCGACGAATTCTTCACTGGCACCACCTCGAAACTTGGTGGCATTGGCCTTGCCCAGATTGCCGCCGAGTGCGCGGCGCGACATCAAATCGCCTTCCCCGACCGCGCTGAACTCAGAGCTCATCGGGAACTCCCGTTCGGCGGCGAATATCAGTGGCGACGAGAGGGGGAGTACCACCTGTTCAACCCCGAGACCGTTTTCAAGCTCCAGCACGCCACCCGCACCAAGCGATACGAGGTGTTCAAGGAATACACCAACCTGGTCAACGCTCAGGCCGAGCATCTGGCGACGCTTCGGGGGCTGTTCACGTTGAAGTCCAACCGGGAGGCCATCCCCATCGATGAAGTCGAACCGGTGAGCGAGATCGTGAAGCGGTTTGCCACGGGGGCCATGAGTTACGGAAGCATCAGCGCTGAGGCCCATGAGACCCTTGCGATCGCGATGAATCGACTCGGAGGCAAGTCCAATACCGGCGAAGGAGGCGAGGACCCCGAGCGTTGGATTCCCGACGCCAACGGCGACTCCCGTCGCTCATCGATCAAACAGGTTGCCTCCGGCCGTTTCGGTGTAACCGCCGAATACCTCACCAACTCAGACGACATCCAGATCAAGATGGCCCAGGGCGCCAAGCCGGGCGAAGGGGGCCAGCTCCCAGGCAAGAAGGTGTGGCCCTGGATCGCCAAGACGCGGCACTCGACCCCGGGTGTCGGGCTGATCTCGCCGCCACCCCACCATGACATCTACAGCATCGAGGACCTCGCCCAGCTCATTCACGACCTCAAGAACTCGAACCCTGACGCCAGAATCCACGTGAAACTGGTTGCTGAGGTTGGGGTCGGCACCGTGGCAGCAGGCGTGTCGAAGGCAAAGGCAGATGTTGTGCTCATCTCCGGCCACGACGGCGGGACCGGGGCATCACCCCTCACCTCGCTGAAGCACGCGGGCGGACCGTGGGAACTGGGATTGGCCGAGACCCAACAGACCCTCCTTCTCAACGATCTGCGCGATCGGATCGTGGTGCAGGTCGACGGCCAGATCAAGACCGGACGCGACGTCGTCATCGCCGCGCTGCTCGGAGGCGAGGAATTCGGATTCGCCACGGCACCGCTGGTCGTAAGCGGATGCGTGATGATGCGAGTGTGTCACCTCGACACCTGCCCGGTTGGCGTCGCAACCCAGAACCCCGAGCTTCGAGCCAAGTTCACCGGCAAACCCGAGTTCGTCGAGACCTTCTTCGAATACATCGCCGAAGAGGTGCGCGAACTGCTCGCCGAACTGGGTTTTCGTTCGATTGAGGAAGCGGTCGGTCGGGTCGAGGTGATCGACGCCGATCGGGCCGTCGCTCATTGGAAGGCGGCCGGTCTCGATCTCGCCCCCATCCTGCACCTGCCAGAGATCCCAACCGGTGCGGCTCGTCTGAATGCGGTCGGCCAGGACCACGGCCTCGACCGGGCCCTCGATCGAGTCATCATCGACGATGCGGCGGCAGCGGTCGCCGAGGGCACACCGGTGCGCCTCGCCTACGAGATCAGTAACGAGAACCGGACCGTCGGCACGATGCTCGGCCACGAGCTCACCAAGGTGCACGGAGGTGCTGGTTTGCCCGCCGACACCATCCAGATCGATTTGGACGGTTCGGCGGGGCAGAGCCTCGGTGCCTTCATGCCGTCCGGGATCACCATACGACTCAGCGGCGACGCCAACGACTACGTCGGAAAGGGTCTCAGTGGTGGCCGGATCGCCATCCGCCCACCGGCGGATTCTCCGTTCGCGGCTGAGCACAACATCATCGCCGGCAACGTGATCCTCTACGGGGCGACCTCAGGCGAGGTCTACCTGCGTGGCGTCGTTGGCGAGCGATTCTGTGTCCGCAACAGCGGTGCGACGGCGGTCGCTGAAGGCGTCGGCGATCACGGCTGTGAATACATGACCGGTGGGCGAGCCGTGATTCTCGGGTCGACGGGTCGGAACTTCGCTGCCGGAATGAGCGGAGGCATTGCGTACGTTTTCGATGCCGACGGGAGCTTTCCGGCGAAGGTCAATCGTGAACTGGTCGACCTCGAACCCCTTGACCGCGACGACCAGGCCGAACTCAAGAGGATCATCGAGGTCCATTTCGGCGAGACGGGCTCCACCGTCGCCGAACGGGTGCTGGCAGCATGGGAACGGGAGGTCGAGCGGTTCGTCAAGGTGATGCCACGGGACTTCAAGCGGGTTCTCGAGGCGATGAAGCAGGCCGAATCCGCCGGTGAAGACCCGGTGGCGGCCGTGATGGGAGCAAGCCATGGGTGATCCGACCGGATTCATGACCCACGAACGGGTCACGCCGACCCGCCGACCGGTGCCGGTTCGCCTGAAGGACTGGAACGAGGTCTACGAAGACTTCGGGCCGGACGAGCTCAAGCTCCAGGCGTCCCGGTGCATGGACTGCGGCATCCCCTTCTGCAACAACGGCTGCCCATTGGGCAACCTGATCCCCGACTGGAATGACCTCGTGTACCGGGACCAGTGGAAGTTGGCCATCGAGCGACTGCACGCCACCAACAATTTCCCTGAGTTCACAGACCGCCTGTGCCCGGCGCCCTGCGAAGGTGCCTGCGTGGTCGGAATCGCCGAAGATCCTGTCACGATCAAGCAGGTCGAGGTCACGATCATCGAGCGAGCCTTCGAAGAAGGATGGGTCCTACCGGTTCTGCCCTCGAAGGTCACCGGCAAGGCTGTGGCCGTGGTCGGTTCGGGTCCTGCCGGCCTGGCCCTGGCCCAGCAGCTCACCCGGGCTGGACATCGGGTTGTCGTCTTCGAACGAGCCGACCGGATCGGTGGGCTCCTGCGCTACGGAATCCCTGAGTTCAAGATGGAAAAATGGGTCATCGATCGCCGCCTGGACTAGATGGCGGCCGAAGGCACCGAGTTCAGGGTGAATGCCAACGTCGGCGGTCCGGCCGGGGAGGCGACCAGCGTGGGGGTCGACGAGCTGCGGGAGGAATTCGACGCGGTGGTGCTCGCCGGGGGAGCGACCCAGTGGCGCGACCTGCCCGTTCCCGGTCGCGAACTCGACGGTATCTACCAAGCGATGGAGTACCTGCCGCCGGCCAATCGGGTGCAAATGGGCGACCTGGCTCAACCCCCGATCAGCGCCGAGGGCAAGCATGTGATCATCATCGGCGGAGGCGACACCGGTGCCGACTGTCTGGGAACCGCTCATCGTCAGGGGGCAGCGTCGGTCCACCAGTTCGAGATCATGCCTCGTCCCCCCGACACACGATCCGAGCGCACTCCGTGGCCCACGTTTCCGTTGGTCTACAAGGTCACATCGGCCCACGAAGAGGGAGGCGAGCGGCTGTACTCGGTGAACACCACCCACTTCTCCGGGGTCGACGGGGTGGTCAAAAAGCTCCACGGCAACCAAGTCGAGTCGTCAGTGCTGAACGGCCGGCCGACATTTGAGCCAGTTCCGGGCTCTGAGTTTGAACTCGATGCCGATCTGGTGCTCCTGGCGATGGGGTTCACCGGCCCTGAACAGGGAGGACTGCTCAACGACCTCGGCGTCGGGTTAGACGCTCGCGGCAACGTCGCCCGCGACGACGCATGGCGCACATCGGTCGAGGGAGTCTTTTCCTGCGGAGACATGGGCCGCGGCCAGAGTCTCATCGTGTGGGCCATCGCCGAGGGGCGGGCCTGCGCAGCCTCGGTCGACCGAGCACTGATGGGGGACACGCTGTTGCCCAGCCCGGTCGCGCCAACCGACCGGCCCCTCGGCTGAGGTCTCGGCCGTTTAGCCGTGAACGCTGTCGAGCACGACCATCTGGTTGACCAGGCTCAACGCGTCATTCGGTGTCAACCTGAGATACCTCGTCAGGATCTCGGGTAGATCCGGTGCACTCAAATCGAAGAGCGGGGCCAGCAATCCCAGCTCTGTCGAGCGCAGCACGACCGGACCGTCGCCGGGGAGCGATCGCATTTCTCGCAGCGCCACAGCGAGCGAGCGGGCGATGTGGTCGTTGTCCTTCTCTTTGATCTGGATCGAAGTCCAACCCATCTGGAGCACGTGGCTTTCGGCGTCGTAGCGGGCCGGTACACGGGGAACCAACTCGCGGCCTTCGATGCGACCCGGCTCCACTCCGTACAGAGACACCATCGCCTCGATCAGATCCGGACCCGGTGTCCGCAGGCCCGATTCGATATCGCCGAGCAGGCGGGTGGTGATATTCAATTCGTCGGCGGCGGCTTCCACCGAGAAGCCGACCCGGCGGCGCGCTTTCTCGAGAGCTACAGCGGTTGGGACCTGCTGATTGTGTGCCGTGGCCATCGGTGAGCCAGTCGGCGGCGATGAGTCGGAAGTTAGTGGTTGCCACAAGGGCCGAGAGTTAGTCGACGATTTCGTGAATGAGATCTTCGAGCAACAGGCGGTAGAGCCCTGAACAGACACGAAAGGCACTGTCACCGGTCTCGGCGATGACATCGGCAACGGTGTTGTTGCCGTCGAGCATGGAGAGGTAACGCCACTCGTCGTTTGTGATCACCTGCTCGTCTCCGGGCAGATCTGGGTTGAGGCCGAATCGAACCGAGGTATTTGGGATTCGTTGAGCGATCTGCTTCCAGATCTCCAAACGGCGTTGGGCCTGGTCGAGCAACGCCGCCGCCGGCTCGGCAAAGGTGGCGCCCAATCGGTGGGTTGCACCGTCGTCGAAGGTGTACTGGTCCTGGCTCGGAACCAGCAGTTCGAACATAGCGGTCAGGTTCGATTCGTGGATCAATCTCTCGATTACCTGGGCCCGGTCGGGGTGCTGGGCCAAAAGGCTGTCCAGGGCGGTTGTGGTTCCCGCCCCGTTGAGGGCGGCGTGGATCTCGCTGAGCGAGCCCACGTGGGCGCCGAACAGAACGTCGGCGATTCGCGGTCCCTGGGCTGATTGGGCGAGGTAGATACGGCCTTCGGACATCCAGACCGCTCCACCGTTGCTAATTCTCAGTGCTCCGGTGGAGCGGCTTTCGGCCAGTTGGAGCAGGAGTTCGCTCAGATCCTGCTCCTCCAGGGAGCCTTCGGTAGGTGAAGCGGACATCACCTCAAGAAGCTACCCCAATCGAACAGCAAGGCGGTTCACCCACCTGCCATCGGTGAATCTCATGAATCGATCGATTCGGACTAAAGGAAGCGGCGTCAGCGCCGACTGAATATCAGACATCCAAAGTGTGAGAGGCCCATGTCGAAGAAACTCAATCTCAGAAACCTAATGGCGCTGATCGCCATTCCGCCGATCCTCTTGTTGGCGTTCATCGCCGCGTTCGGTCTGTCGACGTACTTCCTTGGCGATCCCTCTGTCGATGAGTTGAAGTCCGACACTCTGACGCTGGGCGTTGTCGCGATCGCCGGAATGCTCTTGAGCGTCGGGGTTCTTCTGGCCGTGGGCCGACGAGTGCTCGAACCGATCAACGAGGTGTCCGACGCCGCCCGCGAGTTGGCTGACATCCGACTGCCGAAACTCATCGAGTCACTCTCGAATCCTGGGATCGCGATGCCCGACTTCGAGCCGCTCGAAGTCAGTGGCCAGACCGAGCTCGCCGACCTCGGCGAAGCCCTCAACAGCCTCCAGAACCGCGCTGTCACCGTTGCGAACGAGCAGCAGCGCGTGGTGAAGGAAGGCATCAGCGAGTTGGTGGTGAACCTAGCTCGCCGGAACCAGAGCCTTCTCGATCGGCAGATCGAGAGCATCGACTCGCTCGAGTCAACCGAGGAGGATCCCGACCGCCTCGAGAGCCTGTTCCGTCTCGACCACCTTGCCACCCGTATGCGCCGCAACGCAGAGAGCCTTCTGGTCCTGGCCGGTGCTGAGCCCAGCCGGCGACGCGGCGGACCGGTTGTACTCGCCGATGTCATCCGGGTGGCGATGAGTGAGATCGAGGACTACCAGCACGTGACGATGGGCGCCATCAAGACCGCCCATATCGGCCCCCAGGGCGCCGTCGACGTTGCCCACCTCATGTCCGAGCTCCTCGAGAACGCCACCCAGTTCTCACCCCCTGACGCACCGGTCATGGTGACTGGCGACTTCGACGCCGGCGGCTACTACGAGATCATCGTTCAGGATCGCGGCATCGGCATGAGCGCTGAGCAACTGCAGGTCGCCAACGAAACGATCGCCAACCCGCCCGAACTCGGGCTGGCCCTGACCCGTTCACTCGGGTTCCAGGTGATCGGCCGCCTCGCAGAGCGTCTCGAAGTTCAGGTTCATCTTTCCCACACCGAAGGCGGCGGCACCACCGCCTCGATCAAGATCCCGGGCGGAGCGCTCTCGAGCGGGGCCGCAGCAAATGTGCCCGCCGCGTTTCAGTCGATGCCGTCGAGCGCTCCCACGATCAGTCAGCCGGCCGTGCCGCATCAGAATCCCCTTGGTGCCGGCCCTCCGATCGCTCAGCCCGCACCGGTCCCGCAGCCGATCCAGAGCGCTCCCGTCGCGCCGGCGCCCGAACCCGAGGCACCGCCAGCCTTCGCCTCCGAGCAGGAGAGCCCCTGGGCCGACGAGCCGGCTCCGACTGCTCAGCAGCAGGCTCCTGTTCCCCAGGAATTCCAGCAGCCGGCTCCGGCTCCTCAGCGCCAGGCTCCGGTTCCCCAGGCTTTCCAGCAGCCGGCTCCGGCTCCTCAGCGGCAGGCTCCTGTTCCTCAGGAGATTCCTCAGGCATTCCAGCAGCCAACCCCCCAACCGATTCATGAGCCGCCGGCACAGACATGGACCCCGCCGCCTACCCCGGCGCCGAGTCAGGCACCCCAGCCGGCGCCCGCACCCGAGCCGTCACCTGCGGTGTTCGAGCAGCCGGCTGAGGCCTGGTCGCCCCCCGCCGCGCCCGATCACTCAGAGCCCCCCGAAAGCATGGCTCAGGCGATGCCATCGGGCCCCGCATTCGACCAGGGTGTCGATGCGCTGTTGGATTCACCGGCCAATCGCACCGACTCGGGCCTGGTCAGGAGAGATCGCGCCCGAAACCACGCTCCCGCCAGTGAAGGGCGCACGATCCCCAGCGCGGCGGCGGCACCAGCGGCCGCAGCAAGCAACCGCAGCCCCGAAGAGATTCGCAACATGCTCGCTCGGTACCGGGACGGACTCAAAGGTCGTCCCGAAACCGGTGACGGACCCCACTAGCCAATCAGGAGAATCCACATGAGCGGATTGAGCAATCAAGCAAACAACGTCAACTGGTTGGTGAACAACTTCGTCGAGCGAGTGCCCGGAGTCACCGAAGCGGTCGTTGTGTCCAGCGACGGGCTGCCGATCGCTGCCTCGATGGGGCTCGATCGAGACGGCGTCGACCGGTTCTCGGCCGTCTCGTCAGGTCTGATCGGTCTTGCCTACGGTGCAGCCGGTCGGTTCGGCGGCGGTGCTGTGACCGAGGTGATCGTCGAGATGGAGCATGCGTTCCTCTTTGTGACCGGCATCAGCGATGGCTCGCTCCTCGCCGTGAAAGCGGCAGCAGCCTGTGATGTCGGGATGGTCGCCTACGAAATGGCCGTGCTCGTTGAAAAGACCGGCGCCGTGCTCACCCCGGCCCTCCGAGCAGAACTGCAGGCGGCACTTCCGCGATGACAAGTCCCGAACCCGATGCACTACAAGGGGTCCGCGTGCGGCCCTACATGGTGACCGGGGGTCGGACGCGCAGTGCCGTAGAACTGCCCTTGGAGGCGATCATCAGGGTGACACCTGAGGGTCAAAAGGCGGTCGGGACGCTGAATCTCGAACCTCGCCAGATCGTCGACATCTGCCACCAACCACTCTCGATCGCCGAAATCTCTGCCCACCTCCGGCTACATCTTCAAGTCTCGAAGGTGCTGGTCGGAGACCTTGTCCACGCTGGCTATCTCGCCACCCATACTGCGACCGCCGAATCCGCCGATCGACCCGACCTCCAGTTGCTGGAGCGGGTCCTCGATGGCCTGCAATCCCTCTGAGGTTGATGACATGAGTGCAAATCCAATCCCAGTAAAGATCGTGGTCGCAGGCGGATTCGCCGTCGGCAAGACGACCTTCGTCACAGCAATCTCCGACATCGATCCACTGACAACCGAGGCTGCGATGACGAAAGTCTCCGAGGGCGTCGACGATTGGGGTGATGCCACCGGCAAGAAGTCGACCACTGTCGCGATGGACTTCGGACGCGTCGGACTCAGCCCAGAGCTGGTGCTGTATCTGTTCGGTACACCGGGTCAGGACCGATTCCACTTCATGTGGGACGAGCTCGTCCGCGGCGCCATCGGTGCCTGCGTCTTGGTTGACACCGGCCGAATCGATCAATGCTTCCCGGCGATCGACTACATGGAGAACGCAGGCGTTCCTTTCATCGTGGCCATCAACGCATTCGACGGGATGCTTCGCCACCACCCCGAAGATGTTCGCGAGGCGCTCGACCTGCCCCGCCACATCCCGGTGGTTGTGACCGATGCCCGGCATCGGGCTGCGGTCCGCGACACTCTGGTAGCCCTGGTTCGTCATGCCATGACGATGGCCCAGTCCACCGGCTGAGACTCACCTGTCGCTCAGACCTCGAGCCACAGGTCGCGCTCCTGAAGCACCTGTTTGAGGAGTCCACACTCATCGGTCATGATCCCGTCGACCCCGAGGTCGATCATGCGCTCCATCTCCGATCGCTCGTTGATCGTCCATACATGGACTCGATAGCCCTGGCTTTGGAATCGGTGCACCACCCGGCGACCCAGCCGGAACGAACCGAGGGTGTTAGGAATGCTGACACAGGGATGATCTCGGGTCAGGGGCCACGGCAGCGCCGCGCTCACGATCGAGCGGGGTCCGGGTGAAGTACAGAGCCGGGGTCCGACCAGCTCTCGCATACGCTCCACCCTGGCGTCGCTGAAGGCCCCTATGCACACTCGGTCGATCGAGCCGGTCTCCATGAGCAACTGGGCAAGCGGCTCAACGGCCTCATCGACCTTTGGATCGATGTTGAAGCGGGCGCCCGGAAACCGCGCCAACAGCTGATCCATTCGAGGAATCGAGTGCCCATCGAAACGAATCTCTGACAGCTCGTCCCAGCCGACCTGAGCGATCGGCCGTTCGTCGCCGGCGATCCGTTCGAGGGTCACGTCGTGAAAGGCGACCAGGACCCCGTCGGCGGTGGGGTGGACGTCGGTCTCGAGATACCGATAACCGAGTTCAACGGCGGAGTCGAAGGAAGCCTCGGTGTTCTCGGGTGCGGTGCTTGTGCCGCCCCGGTGGGCGAAGGCGATCACGCCCGGAAAGTCGAGAAACGGGAAGTCGTCGGGGCGTGGTGCTCTCATGTCATCTGACGTAGGGGCAATGCCGGCACCCTCGGTCACAGCACGGGCGGGTCGACAGATACTCAGCCGTCATAGCGAACAACCCGGTACCGGGGTCGATGTAGCCGATGTCGCCGCCTTGGCACGCCATTCGGTGGCGGCGCATGATCTCGTCGAATAGGGGGTGGTCGGTTGAGAGGCGGTCGGGATGCGGCGTGGTGAGACCATCGACCCGAACGGTCGAAGAATCCTCGCTCGCCACCGATCGCCCCTCAGTCGCTGAGATCGGGATCGGCGAACGATGCGGCCCGCTTCTCGAAATACGCTGCGACCGATTCGGCCTGATTCGGAGACCCGATGAGCTTGGCGATTTCGTCACGCTCCCGCTCGAAACTGGTAGCGCGGTCGAATCGAGCCGCCTCGGACAGGAGCCGCTTGCCGGCCCGAATGGCGTGGGGTGACTTCGAGGCGATTTCCTGGGCGAGCTTCATCGCATCGGCGTGCGGGGTCAGACTGGTCCTGGTCGCCAAACCGAGCTCCTTGGCCTCGACCCCTGACACCGGGCGGCCGGTGAAGGTGAGCTCCTTTGCCACGTCGGGGCCGACCAGATCGACCAGTGCTTGTGTTCCGGTCATGTCCGGGATGAGGCCCCAGCGGATCTCGAGCACGCTCATCTTGGCATCGGGATGGACGATTCGAATATCAGCACCCAAGGCGAGCTGAATTCCCCCTCCTAGGGCATGGCCCTGGACGCCGGCGATGACCGGTACGGGAAGCTCTGTCCATCCGAAGACGGCCTGCTGGGCGAAATGGGTGATGCGGTCGGGGGCGGTGGCGGTGAGGTCTGGTGCCGAGTCACTCTCGGCCAGCGCCATGAAGCTCATGAAGTCGAGTCCGGCGCAGAACGATTCGCCCTCACCGCTCAGCACGACCGCCCGCACGCTGTTGTCCTTGGAGAGCGCGTCAGCGGTTTCGACCAGAGCGGAGAACATGTCGGGATCGAGGGCGTTCAGCTTGTCGGGTCGATCGAGCCGCACGTCGGCCACCGCACCGTCGCGATAGAGGGTCATGCGATCCCGTATGTTCTCCGGTTCCATGGGATTGACGTTACTTGTCGTCGAGTGCAACCCACGACTTAGCTCATAGCCTCCGAGGGATGGCAACTCAGTCATCCGTTCAGCTCAGTCGGCTGTCTCGCTCGGTTCGGGACCGAGTGGTCGTCGTCACCGGCGCAGCCTCCGGGATGGGTCGAGCGGTGGCCCACCTCTTCGCCGACGAGGGGGCCAAGGTGGGGCTGATCGACCGAACCGCGGGCGGTATTGAACTGGTTGCGGATGAAATCAACTCTGCGGGTCACCGGTGTGCTGGAAGGGTGGCCGATGTCAACAACCATGAAGCGATCACCAAGGCGATCGAAGGGATTCGCAGCGAGCTCGGTCCGGTCGACATTCTGGTCAACAACGCCGGAGTGTCGATCCCAGCCCCGATCGACTCCGACGATTACGACGCGGCATGGGAGTCGACAATCGGCACCAACTTGGAGGCGTACACGTTCTTGATCCGTTCCTGCCTCGACGACCTCCTACGCAACGGCGACGGACGAATCGTCAACATCGCTTCAACCGAGGGACTCGGCGCGACGCCGTATATGACCCCCTACACCGCCTCGAAGCACGGTGTCATCGGGCTCACCCGCGGGCTAGCCGTTGAGCTCGGGCGGCGCGGTGTCACGGTCAACTGTGTGGCACCAGGGCCTATTCGAACCGGCATGACGGCGGCGATCAGCGAGGCTGACAAGGAGGCGTTCGCTCGACGTCGGGTGCCCGTCGGTCGCTATGGGAGTCCTGAAGAAGTTGCTCACGCCGTCTTGTCGATGTGCCTGCCCAGCGCGTCGTACGTGAACGGCACGGTGCTTGTGGTCGACGGGGGACTCACCGCCCAGAACGTGTAGCGGGCGGCCGGAGTGCCTAGTTGGTGAGCCCTGCGGCGCAGTGGCGCCACGACCAGTCGTCCAGGCGTTCCATCGCGTCCCGCGCTTGGGCTTCGCGGCCCATCCCGGTCGTCTCATTGTGGAGGGTACGAAGCACGTTCTCGAGTTCTCGTTCGGTGAAGAGGTCGATCCATTCTGTTCCGGTCCGCGCTAGATAGGCCGCTTGCTCGGCGGCGCTCAGCGGGCGGCTCGAGTCGATGGTCTCTTGGATGTCGGCACCGATTTCGGTGATCAGCGCAGCGTCTTGGGCATCGTTGGCGAGGGTTTCTTCATCGGACAGCGGGCCGGGCTCGATCGCATCGATCAATGCGATGGCGTCAGCGAAGCGGCTCAGGACATTGGCGAATCGTTGGGCGTTGGCGATTTCGGTGTCGCGGATGAGGCGGACGCGCAGGGGCTCGCTGAGCGTCGGGCTCTCGATCGCCGACTCCATCGCTGCGGTCGCCCTCCGGCTCTGACCGTCGCTCGCCTCCAGGTCCTGGCCGACATTGACGATGAAGCGGCACATGTCGTTCTCGGCCTGGCTGAGCTCGGGCAGGCCGAGGTACTCGAGTCGGTCAGGCTGCGTCGTCGAGGTCGACGCCAGCGTCGGCGACGTCACCTGAAACGTTGGCGCGGTCGCCTCCTGCTCGGCGCACGCGCCGGCACACAGCATCACCGCTATCGACAGACCGAGAACTCGCTTGCCCATATGGTTCTCATCGACACCAACATGGGTGGTCTTGAGTTGTGAGGCCGGCGAAATCCCTGGTCGCCGACGATCTCCTAGCGAGCGGGGTTTCCACCAATCCCGACGTGGATTTCCACCGGATTACCACAGGTCGTGGTACTTCAAATCCACAGGGTGGTGGTCCTAGGTTTGGACCATGGCCTCCTTCACCGTGCAGCTCTGTTCCCACGACACCCCGATCGTCATCGATTGTGATGCATATGCCCAAGAATCCACCATGCTCACCTTCTTCCAATACGGCTCCAATTGCACCACGATCGATTCGTGGAGCCGGCGGGTCGCCAGTTTCAGGACCGCTGACGTGACGAGTGTGATCCGCGCTGAGGACGCATACCGAGACGAGGTCCCGGTCCTGGTGGCCTGCTGATTCGAGGCAACAGCGCCCGGCCCGGATGTGTCGCAGGTTGCGGCGCTGGCTAGGTTGCAGGCTGTGTATCCGGGAGCACACGCCGCCAGCACCCCCGACCGTCCGGCCATCATCATGGCTTCGGCGGGCACCGTGATCACCTACGCCGAACTTGACCGCATGGCAAACCAGATTTCACGGCTGTTGCGAGACATCGGCGTGCAGGTCGGCGACCACGTCGCCTTCTGCATGGAGAACCATCGCATGTTCCTACCCATCGCATGGGGCTGCCGGTATGCGGGAGCGATCTTCACCGCGCTGAGTTCCCGCCTCACCACCGACGAGATGGAATACATCGTCGACAATTGCGGTGCCAAGGTCTTCATCACATCGAAGTTCAAGGCGTACCAGGCCGGGGAACTCACACGCCGCATGCCGGGTGTCAGCCATCGATACATGCTGGATGGGACCGTCGAGGGGTACCTTCCCTTCGACGAGGCCCTACGCTCGGTTCCGGCCGAACCGCTGGCCGACCGGATAGCCGGCCACGACATGTTGTACAGCAGCGGGACGACTGGACGACCCAAAGGGGTGTTGCGCACCCTGCCACCCGAACCGCTGGAACAGGCCGACCATCCGGTGAGTCGGCTCCAGAGCCTGCTGTTCGCACAGACCGCCGATTCGGTGTATTTGTCACCAGCTCCGCTGTATCACGCCGCACCACTGCGGTTCTCGATGGGAAGTCATGTACTGGGTTCCACCGTGGTCGTCATGGAGCGGTTCGACCCGGCGTATTTTCTCGATCTCGTGTCGACGTTCGGCGTCACGCATATGCAGATGGTCCCCACCATGTTCGTGCGACTCCTCAAGCTCGAACCGGCGATCCGAAACAATGCCGACATGAGTTCTCTCGAAACGATCATTCATGCGGCGGCACCGTGTCCGGTGGCGGTAAAGGAGCAGATGATCGACTGGCTCGGGCCAATCCTCCACGAGTACTACGCCGGCACCGAGGGCAACGGGATCGTGTATTGCAACTCGGAGATGTGGCTCGCCCACCCTGGCACCGTCGGTTTGCCGATCAACTGCGAGATTCACATCTGCGACGACAGTGGCGAGGAACTGCCCGTCGGCGACGAAGGCACGGTCTACTTCGGCGGCGGCGGCGACTTCGAATATCACCAGGACCCAGCCAAGACCGCCAGCTCACGCCACCCGAGCGGGTGGTCGACCCTCGGCGACATCGGCAGGCTCGACGGAGATGGATTTCTGTATCTGACCGACAGGAAAGCGCACATGATCATCTCCGGTGGCGTCAACGTGTATCCCCAAGAGGCTGAGAACGTGCTCACGATGCACCCTGAGGTCGCCGATGTCGCCGTGATCGGCGTGCCCAACGAGGAGTTCGGCGAGGAGGTCAAGGCGGTGGTGCAGCCCGCTCCCGGCGTCACCGCCGATGCTCGGCTCGAACGGGAGCTCATCATGTTCTGCCGTGAGCGTCTCGCCGATGTGAAGTGCCCTCGCAGCGTCGACTTTCGCGACGAGCTTCCCCGCCATCCGACCGGCAAGCTGTACAAGCGACTGCTCAAGGACGAATACTGGGCCGACGTCAAAGCGGTGTCCTGAATGACCCGACCCGTTCCTGAAGGCCCTGGACCGCGTCACGGTGGCAGCGGCTTCCTTCGATGTTCCGACGGAAAGGTGCGGTGGGGACTGTACGGGGCCGCCGGCGTCGTGTTCGTGCACCGAGAAGCCGATGGCACTCTTACGGTGCAGCTGCAGAAGCGGTCGGCCTTCGCCCACGAAGGCGGAACCTGGTCGTGCGCCGGAGGGGCGGTGGAACCGGGGGAGACATGGCTAGAAGCCGGCTTGCGGGAAGCCTCGGAAGAAGTGGGCGCCATTCCCGAGCCGCTCGAGGTTCTCGGTGAGGTGACGTTCGCCCCCGCCAGCGACTGGCGGTACGTCACCACGGTCGTGGAGGTGCCAGCCCGGTTCGGGGATTCGCTCAATTTCGAAACCGACGAGGTTGCGTGGTTTCCGCCAGATGAGGTCGCCATGCTCGATCTCCACAGCGGGTTCGCCGCGGCGTGGCCCGAGCTGCTCACAATCGTTCGAACATTGGCAGGGAGTTCAAAATGATTGACCCGACCATCAAGCGCTCGCTCGGACAGATGATCAAAGGGGTTCAGGTCGTCGGTGCCAGCCACGATGGGATCGAACGGGCCTACACCAGTCATTGGGTGAGCCAGATCTCATTCGATGAGCCGATCGTCATGGCGTCTGCGA
>JABDJU010000142.1 GCA_013003325.1 Acidimicrobiales bacterium | reverse complement strand
ACGTTTCCACCCGCCATCGAACGACTGAAAAGAGAGAAAACAACATGACCGAACGAGTGATCAAAGAGGCGAACGACGTGAAGCTGATCGTGTTCGCATGTGAGGCCGGCATGGGCAGCAGTCTCATGGGTGCCAATCAGCTGAAGAAGATGGTGAAGAAGGCCAAGCTCGATATCAAGGTCGTTCATGCGCCGGTGCAGCAGATGCCGGCCAACGTCGACGTTGTGGTGACTCACAAGTCGCTCGCGGCCCAGGCCAAGACCAAAGCGCCCAACGCCGCAGTCGTGCCGTTCATGATGTTCTTCGGTGATCCCGCAGTGAAGGGTGTCGTCGAAAAGCTGAAGAACGGTGAAGCCATCGAGTCGGAGGTGTAGGCGATGGTCGGCGAAAGCGTTCTCGACAGGGAAGACGTGCTGGTTGGACTTCAGTCGGTGTCGATGCACGAAGCGATCGATCTGGTTGGCGGTCGACTCGTAGCGCGAGGGATTGTGTCTGAGAACTATGTCGATGGTATGAAGACCCGCGAGGAGACGGTCTCGACCTACCTCGGGAACGGGGTGGCGATGCCCCACGGCACGCTGGAGAACAAGCAAGACATCTCCGGCACAGGAATCGTGGTGGCACAATTCCCTGATGGGGTCGACTGGGGCGCCGGCACCGCCCATATCGTGATCGGCCTGGCGGCCGAGGGCGACGCCCACGTGCAGGTGCTTTCGCAGATGGCCGAGGTGTTGCAGGATGAAGAGCTCTGTGAAGAGCTCTGGGCCACCAACGATCGTGACCGCCTCTACGACATTCTGAGCGGAAGCGAACAAAGCGACGACGAAGGGGAGTCTTCGGGTGACAATGTCGTGGAAATCACCAACCCGTCCGGCTTGCATGCCCGCCCCGCGACTCTGATCGTGCAGTTGGTTCAGGCCAGCCCAGCCGATCTCACCATCATCAAGGGCGACAAACCCGCCAACGCGGCCAGCATCATGAGTGTGCTCGCGCTGGGCGGGAGCACCGGCGACACGGTGAGCCTCACAGCGTCGGGAGGTAGTGACGCCGATCAGGCCGAACTGGTAGCGTCGGTTACCGAGATTCTCACTTCTGAGGAGCATGCGTAATGTCACGAATGAACCATGACGAACTCACCGAGGCGGCCAAGACAATCTTGAACGCCGAGCCCGATCCTTCCGGAGCTGCTGATCTGGTGTGTGAAAAAGGGTCGCTGGTGATCGCTGCCGATGCCAAGGAGATGAAGAAGGCCTTCAAGCGCCTCAAAAAGGTCGATGGCTACCGGTGGGCGGTCATCAACAAGGAAGACCTGTTTGCGGCCAACACACTGTCGATCGGGTCGAAGGCCGGAATGATCGGTGCCGACGGCTCCGTGCTCAAGAACGCTGACATGCCGCGAAAAAAGATCTAGTCAGCCCTAGGCCGTCTTGTCCGACGGTGATTTGAAGAAGTAGCGGCGCTGGACACTGGCCCGAATCACGTCGGGCTCGTTGGTTGCGAGTTGCTTGTGGCGTTCGTAGAAGTTGCCCAGATCGAAGTCGACCTCGGGGGCATCGATTCGGCCCGCAGCGATCTCCTTCAACAGGACTCGAAAGTCGACGGGGTGCACCACGAAATGCTCGTTGGCCACCACCAGGTCGGCGACGAAGTACTCGTCGAACAAGGTCTTGTCGATCAGAAGGGGAGCGTCCTGGCGGAGGCGCCGCACCTCGTTGGTCGGATGGAGCGAGCGAAATCGTTTCCTGCCCAGCAGTACCCGACCGCCGCTGTCGGTGATCGCGAGAATGCCGACGAAGGTCTCTGTGCCGTATCTCCAGTCTCGTAGCGGTCGGGCTACCTGCGAAAGAAGGCTTCCGAGGGGACGAAACATCGGATGCATGCGCAGGCCTTCCCATGCGGTTCTGAGACCGCCGAGTAGAGGTACGCCGATCGATGGCCCGCTCGTGACCCGAAGAGCAAGCCCGACGGGTTCGCCAAGCTCCTCAGCCGCTCGCGAAGTGAGCTTGTAGGTCGGTCCAGCCACACGCTGACTATGCCCCCGCCACCGCTGGGGTGGAAGGGCACTAGGTCCTAGTAGGGCCGGGTCTCGTCGGCATGGGGTGCAAGGCGCCCTACATGTCGCCCTTGGTCACTGCTCTCCGAACGTCGTTGGGCTCTCCGGAGCTCATCCGTTGACTCAGCCGATACATCTCGGTGAGTAGAGTCGAATCGAGTCCCGGCACAATCAGCTTGCCGGCGGCAACCTTCCTCGTCAGAGCTCGGAAATCGGTCCCGTTGACTCTGAAGAACTCATCGCCGATTTTGAGTTCGGGAAGCGCGTAGGTCTCCAATAGTTCCTCATCGATCTCGATCTGGGTGTTGCGCCCCAGATATCGGAGGGTTTCGGTGGGGCGGAGGGAACGAAATCGTTTGCGCCCGAGCAGAACTCGATCGCCGCCACCGGTGAAAGCCAGCACCCCACGGACTACTTCGTGTCCGGATCGCCATGCCAGCACGTTCTCGAGAACACGGCTCATAGCGGCGAACGGCAGGAGGGCGGGTGCCCACCACCACAGCGAAAGCCCGTACTGAATGGCTTTCGTGCCACTTCCAGCCGCTGGACCAAGCCGCACTCTCACCGCAACCTCGATCGGTTGACCGAGAACATTGGCAGCCCTTCTCGTAAGCCGATCTGTGGGAGAAGCCATGTGCAACTATGTCATGAAGGTGGTGCTTGGAACGCCGCCCCTGCGACGTCACAGATCGTGCGGGCCGCATCGAGCAGACCGAAATCGCCGTACTTGGGCCCGACGATCTGAACTCCAACCGGTAGGCCATCGACAGCGCCGGCGGGCACAGCCACAGACGGCAGCCCGGGCGCGGTTGCGAGCCCCGCCCAAAAGAGCGTGTCCATATAGGGCCGCTCTTCGCCGTCGACATCGACCACGCGGTCGATGTACTCGTCCTCGGTGTTGTGGGCGAACGCCGTGGTCGGCGCTACGGGCATGATCATTGCGTCGTAGTTTTCGAAGATCTGGGCCCACGAGGCGGCGATCTTGGCTCGCAACGAGTCGGCCTTGAGCCACGCCTTGTGGCTTGCAGTCATCAAACGGGGTGCGATTGCGCTCACATCGTCAGCCGCTGCCGAGCGGGCCCAACGATCGAGGTCGTGCCATACCGGATCCGGCAGCCCGGCACCGACGATCGGCCACAGCAGGGTGAGATAGGTGCTGAACAGATGGTCGGGGCCTATCGATGGCCGTACATCGTCTCTGACCAGGGCTCCTGCCTCTTCGAGCTTGGCAGCGAACCCGGTGACCGCGTCGCGGCATCCGGCCGACACCTTTGCCATCGCTTCGTCGGCCCACACGGCGATGCGGAGGTCCTTTGGGTCGGGTGGACCGTCGCTGGTCGGTAGTGCCGCACCCGGTATGCCGTTGAATGCGCCAACGGTGAGTGTCGTGCGCAGCATGAGTTCGAGGTCGTCGACCGACCGACCGAGCGGACCGCTCACCGAGAGATCGCTGACGGCCAAAGAGCCGGGAGGGCCCGGTATGTGGC
>JABDJU010000140.1 GCA_013003325.1 Acidimicrobiales bacterium | reverse complement strand
GTGCAGGCGTATATCGCCGCCATGCCGGGCTGGAAGCGGGAGCTCGGCGAACTGCTCGACGAGTTGATCATGCGGGCCGTCCCCCAGGCGAGGAAGGCGGTGAAGTACAACGAGCCGTTCTACGGCGTCGATCCGGAGTCCGATGTGTGGTTCGTTTCGTTCCGTTGCTTCACCAAGTATCTGAAGCTCACGTTCTTCAGCGGGACCTCGCTTGACCCTCAACCGCCGAAAGGGTCGAAGGTGCCGAACGTGCGCTACTTCGAGATCTTTGAGGACGACGAGGTCGACGAGGAGCTCCTGACGAGCTGGTTCACCCAGGCCAGTCAGCTTCCCGGCGAGAAGATCTGAGCCAGCCTGCCGCTACGCCCGCAGCCGGCCCCAGGTCCGGGTCAGCTCGGTGGCCACGGCGGTGAGGTCGGGGTCTAGCGGATAGTCATCTCGATCCAGTCGCTGCTGGAGGGTTGGAGCGTCGACGCCGGTGTAGAAGCCCTCGAGCAGCTCCGCCTGGGTCCGCTGAAGCTGAGCTGGGATCTCGATCGGCGAGAGGTCGACCGTTTGTGGCGTCGTGAGCGGCGACGGTGCAGTTGCCGGAAGCGCGGCCACAACCGCGGCAAGTCGGCTCACATCCTGCCTGTAGAGATCCTGTGCCTCGGTCGAATCGAGGCTGGTTCCCAGTCGCTCATAGATCACGACCTCGAGATTCGGGCAGCGAGGTGCAATAGAAGTGAGAAGGTAGACCACCTCGTCGGGCACGAGGGCGTCGTGGGTGTCGCGACGCAGTGTTCGTCCCGAGTGGGCTCCAACATCGGGCCGACCGCCAGCGACGTGGATCTCCCGGACCCGATCGAGCGGAAACGCATCGAGCAGATCCTGGACGGCAACGCCGGTGTTGACCGACTGGCACCACAGGTTGTGCAGGTCGAGCAGGGCGATGCCGTCCACCGCAGTCAGCAGCTCGGAGACAAGCCGGCCCTGATCGTGCGCATCCCGGATCGAAAGACAGGTGGCCAGGTTCTCGACCCCGACCGGCACTCCTGCGGCCGCTGCCAGGGAGCCCAGCCGGGCGGTGCCGAGCTGGATCACGTCGTCGGCGACCGGCATCGGCAGCGGAGCAGAGAAGCTGAACCGCCCGGCACCGACGAAGCCGATGTGCTCGGTGATCCACCGGTACCGCCGCCGTTCTACTTCTTCCCTCAACCGATCGAGCCAGGCCTCATGGCGACCCGCCGCACCCAGTAGCGAGTATGAAACACCGTGGCCCAGCAGCCAGCCTTGCTCGCAGTAGAAGTCGAGTAGTTCGTCGAGCCATGCCGGCGTGGGGTCTGACCCCCACCCCATGTCGAAGCTCCATTCGACGGCCGACACGATGCCCTCGGAGAACAGCGGTTCGGCGGCGGTAGCGAAGCCCGGTTCGGGCATCAGGGAAAGACCGAAGCGGATCATCCCAGTCCGCACGGGGGACACGACCATTCATCTTGATCGTCGATTCCCATCATCTCCTTGATCGCGTCGACGATCGGCATGTCGGGCCACTCGGTCTCGCTCGGTTCGGTGCCGGGGTGAGAGATCACTTCGCTGTGACCAGCGGAAGGTTCGGCCGCCGGTTCGACCGCGGCCAGCGCCACCGTGGCACCGGCCGCCACTGCGGCGACCGCCAAGCCGGCGGCGGCCATCTTGGCCAGGATGCCGCGATCGGGGGTTGTTAGCTGATGTGTGACCGCATCGACCTCGGGGTGGTGTGGGTTGTGCATGGTCATGGGACGATTCTTCATCCGGGCTGGTTCCCGAGCGCTAAGGATTCTTCAGCTGCCCCGCGGCGCTGCGACTGGCTACCGTGGCCCCATGGCCGGACATGATGTGGTTGAAGAGATCATCGACGCAATGACCGACGACGGGGAGATGGCTGTGGTGGTCAAGCGACCGGCCGGAGATGCCAGAGCCACCGTGGCGATCTTCCAAGATGCCCCCGGGATCCGCGGCTCGCTGCACGAGTTTGCGCGACGCCTCGCCGAAGAGGGCTATCGGGTGGTGATGCCCGACCTCCACCACCGATTCGGTCGCATGATCGGCTACGAGGCCAGCGAGGCGACGCCCGAGGCGCGAGCCCAAATCATGGAGATGCTCGGAGCGATGACCGACGCCCAGATCCAGCACGATCTCGATGCCGCTCTCGCCGCCACCGGCTGCGATGAAGAGACCGGCATGGGATGCATAGGATTCTGTCTCGGAGCTCGGGCGGTGTATCAGACGCTACGCCGACTGCCCGGAGCCTTCGCAGCGGGGGCGATGTGGCATCCGAGCTTCCTCGCCAACGATGTACCCGGTTCCCCCCATCTCACCGCAGCCGCGTTGGAGCAGCCGCTGTACATCGGTATCGGCACAGCCGACCAGGTGCAGTCGATCGAGATGCACCAGCCGTTCTTCGATGCGGTCGAACCGCTGGACCATGTGGAGGTGGCGGTGTTCGAGGGGGCCGACCACGGCTACACCTGGCCCACATCACCGAACTACCACGAAGAAGCTGCCACCGTGTCGTGGGAACGCACAATCGAGCTGTTCGATCAGCACCTCGGCTGAACGTCTCGGAGGCGCGAAACGGGGCGGGGCCGGAGCCCCACCCCGAATCAGTTAGAACAAACGTCGGGCGTTAGTTCGTGTAGCCGATGTTCTCAACCTGCAGGCTCGTGAGCTGGAAGGTCGATGCCCCCATGTTGGCCAGGTTCTCGGGCACTGCCGTGAACGACTGGCGGCGGTAGATCGGCATCGTGTGAACGTTGTCCCAGATGATCTTGTCGGCCTGGTTCGTCAGGTCGATGCGGGTCTGGAGATCGTTCTCGGTGTCGATCTGGGGGATCAGCGCCTCGACCTCGGGCATGATGAGCTGAGCAAAGTTAGAGCTGCTCGGCTCATCGGATCCCTCCGACGCTGCGCCGTAGATCTGGCGGACGTTGGCCATCGGGTAGTTGGTGCCCTGCCAGGTGAAGGCGATGATGTCGAAGGTGCCGCCGACCAGGGTTGACACGAAGTCGTCGGTCGGGGTGTTCACCAGGTTGAGCTGGATGCCGACGTTGGCCAGGTCCGATTGAAGCAGCTTGCCTTCGTTCTCCGAGGTGGCGACGCCGGTGAGCATGGCGTAGTTGACCTCGAGGGGAACGCCGTCCTTTTCACGGACCTCTGAACCCTCGGGCAGCACCCATCCGGCTGCGTCGAGCTGGGCCATGGCGGCCTCGGGGTCGTAGGCGAAGTCGCCGGAGTTGTCGACATAGCCCTGCTGACCCGGCATGAAGAAGTGGTTTCCGAGCAAGAGCTGTTCGGGAACCACCGGCAGGCCAGCGAGGTCGGACTGTGCGATGGCCACTCGGTTGGTGGCCTTCACGATTGCCTGACGTACTTCGAGGTCCTGAGTGTTTCCGCTCTTGGACTGGAAGGTGAAGTGACGCCACTGGAGCGAACCGGCGGTGCGGATGGCGCCGTCGGTGCGATTCTCAGCCTGGCTAACCGAGTTGGAGTCGATCATGGTTTCGACCACGTCGACCTCTCCGTTGGCGAACGCTTGAACGTCGGCCGGATTCTGCAGCTCACGGAAACTCACTGTGTCGAGCAGTGCTGGCTCGCCCCACCAGTTTGGATTGCGGGTGAGGGTGAGCACTCGCTCGGCGTCATCGATGCTTTCGAGCGCAAACGGGCCGGTGTGCCAGTCGGAATTGAAGTTGTCGTTGCCGGCCCAGCCCTCGTTGAAGGTGGCGGCGTCAACTAGGCCTTCGGCCGGAAATACGCCCGAAAGCACGGCCGACCAATCGGGGTATGAGCTCTGGAAGGTGACGATCACCTGGAATGGGCTGTCACCTTGCTCGATCGATGCGATCTGGTTGTAACCGTCGGTCGAGGCACAGTTGAAGTCTTCCTGCTCGCCGTTGCAGGCCTTCCAGGTGGCCTCGTAGTCCTCCCAGTCGATCGACTCTCCGCTGTTCCAGATGGCATCCGGGTTCAGGTTGAGCGTGACCACCAGGCCGGTGTCAGCGGTGGCGTCTTGGACGTCGAAGCTCTCCACGTAGTCGGGGTCGACGTCGAAGCTGGCGTCCTCGGCATAGATCCAGTTGTTGGGCATTACGAAGTCGTCGATGCGGTCGAGTGAAACCGTGTTGCCGTCGACGTTAAGTCCGTTCCAGTTCCCTGGGAAGAGCGAGATCGCAAAGCGCAGCTCGCCTCCATCCTGGAGCGAGTCGCGCGACTGGAGGTTCATGTCACTCAGTGGCAGCCCGTCGTCTTCGGTCTCTCCGCCGTCGTCGCCGGAGCCGTCGTCGGAGCTGTCGTCGCCCGAATCGTCGCTGGAGCCGTCGTCGCCGGAGCTGTCGTCGCTGCTGTCGTCAGAGCCGGTCTCGACACCGTCGTCGGATGCGGCGCCGTCGTCGTCGCTGCCGCATGCCGCAGCGACCAGCGTAAACGACATCAGTAATGCAAGTAATGTCAATAGTTTCTTCAAGAGGATCCTCCCCAGGTATTGGATTCATCGAGCGTATGTCAGGCCGCCTCGATCCACCCAGCGGTCAACGGGGGGACGCGAAATCGTCACTTGATCGACAGATTGGCAAGAAATGACAGATTTCTCAGAAAATTTCTCGTTCGGCGGGATACCAGCACGCCGCCTGGCGCTCGTCAGCGATCTCGACGATTCTCGGCGACTCGGTTCGGCATCGCACCTGCTCGTGATCCGACAGCGTGAGGTACTTCGGGCAGCGGTTGTGGAAGTGGCATCCCGACGGTGGATCGGCAGGTGAGGGCAGGTCTCCCTCCAGCAGAATTCGAGTTCGGGCCCGCTCCTTGTTCGGATCGGGGACCGGAATGGCCGACAACAGTGCTTGGGTATACGGATGCAGTGGATGGTCGAAGACTTCGCCCACGTCGCCAACCTCCACCAGACGGCCGAGATACATCACCGCAACCCGATTGGCGATATGGCGGATGACCGACAGATCGTGGGCCACAAACAGGTAGGCCAAGCCCAGCTCGAGGCGCAGCCGATCGAGCAGGTTCAGAACCCCGGCCTGGATCGACACGTCGAGGGCCGAGACCGGTTCGTCGAGAACCAGAAGCTGTGGTTCGAGAGCCAGGGCGCGAGCGATGCCGATCCTCTGACGCTGGCCTCCGGAGAAGTTGCGGGGATAGCGATTGGCGTGGGCCGGTTCGAGCCCGACCAGGCCCATCAACTCCCGCACCCGGGCATCGACCCGGTCTTTGGGGTAGTCGTTGTACTTGAGCGGCTCGGCGAGGATGTCGTGGATCGGCATCCGGGGGTCGAGCGATGCCATCGGGTCCTGGAACACCACCTGCACGTCTCGCCGCAGCTCCTTGCGACCGCGACGGCCGACGGTGCCGGTCTCCTTTCCGAGCACCACGATCCGACCCTGCTCTGGGGCGTTGAAATGGAGGATCTCCATCAGGGTCGTGGTCTTGCCACACCCCGATTCTCCCACCAGGCCGAGCGTCTCGCCCTCTCTGATGTCGAAACTGATGCCGTCGACGGCGTGCACCGTTCCCACCCGTCGCTTCATGACCGCGCCTTTGGTCAACGGGAAGGACTTGGCCAGGTTCTCTACCGACAGGACGGTCGGGCGGTCGGCTCGCGGCACCTTGATTTTGGGTTTCTTCACTCCTGCCAGAGCTTCCCGGGTCCGTTCGGCGAACGGGTCGAGACCGCCCGCAACGTCGCCGATGCGATGGCAGGCGGCGGTGTGACTTGGGCGGTCGGTAGCAGTGAGGTCGGGCTCGTGTGATGCGCACTCATCGATGGCGATCGGGCATCGTGGCATGAACGGACACCCCGGTGGGAGGGTGAGCGGCGAAGGTGGATTCCCCTCGACTGGAGTGAGCGGATCGCCCGAGTCTTGATCGGGCCGGGGGAGCGAGCCGAGCAGCCCGACCGTGTAGGGCATGCGGCTCCGATAGAAGATCTCCTCGGCCGGTCCGTGCTCGACGATTCGGCCGGCGTACATCACCGCGACGCGGTCGGCGAGTCCGGCAACCACACCGAGGTCGTGGGTGATGAGCACCACCGCCGAATCCGTTTCTCGTTGGGCGGTACGCAGCAGGTCGAGGATCTGGGCCTGGATCGTGACGTCGAGGGCGGTGGTTGGTTCGTCGGCGATGATCAGATCGGGGTTGTTTGCGATCGCCATGGCGATCACGACCCGCTGTCGCATTCCGCCGGAGAACTCGTGAGGGAAGTTGCGAATGCGGACCTTCGGATTGGGGATGCCGACGAGGTCGAGCAGCTCGAGAGCCCGAGCCTCGGCTTCTTTTTGCGACATCTCCCGATGGATCATCAGCGCTTCGATGAGCTGGTCTCCGATGGAGTAGACCGGAGTGAGGGCCGACAGTGGATCCTGAAAGACCATCGCGATCCGCAGTCCTCTGACCTCGGACATCCAGTCGTCGTCGCGGCCCAACAGCTCGGTTCCGTGTAACTTCACCGATCCCTCGAGCCGGGCCGACTCGTCGAGCAGTCCCATCACCGACATCGACGTGACCGACTTGCCCGAGCCGCTTTCGCCCACCAGACCGACCACCTCGCCGGCGTTGACCGAGAAGTTCACGCCCCGCACGGCGTGGACCACTCCGTCTTCGGAGGGGAACCGTACGTGCAGGTCGCGGACCGACAGGACCGGCGTCCCGGGACGGGCTTCGGGCAGCGCCGACGATGTGCCGAGCACTGAGACCGGGTCGTGATCGACGCTCATGCGCTACCCCCCGACTTCGACGAGGGATCGAGCGCATCGCGGAGTGAATCACCCAGGAAGTTCACCGACAACAGGATGATCACCAGCACCGTTGCCGGGGCGAGGAAGACCCAACCCGATGTGGTGGCTCGCGACGCGCCCTCGGCCAACAGCGTGCCCAGCGACGTGTCGGGGGATTGCACACCGAATCCGAAGAACGACAGCACGGTTTCGGCCATGACCGCGCGCACGACGCCGAGGGTGAAGTCGACGATCAGGTACGAGGAGATGTTGGGGATGACGTGCTTGAAGATGATCACCCAACTCGGCACCGACATGAAGCGGGCGGCGCTCACGTAGTCGAGTGACACGACCGACAGCGTCATAGCCCGGACCACGCGGGCCGAGAGCATCCATCCAAAGCCGGCCAACAAGATGATGAACATCGTCAGCGAGCCCTGGCTGCCGGCGAACTGCTGGGAGATGACCGCGATCAGAAGGAACGACGGGATCACCAGCAGGAGATCGATGACCCACAGGATCGAACGGTCGGCCCATTTGCCGAAGTAGGCGGCGACGGCTCCGATCACCGCCGAGAGGAAGACCTGGATGGTGGCGACGGCGAACCCGATGATCAGCGAGAGGCGCAGGCCTCGCATCGTCATCGCAAACACATCGCGGCCGCCCTGGGTGGTGCCGAACCAATGCTCCGAACTGGGCGAAGAAAGGAACGCGTTGGTGTCGACCTCGTCGAAGTCCCAGCGGGCGATCCGCAAGCCGAAGATGGCGAGGAACAGGATGAAGATCAGCCCGGCGGTGCCGATCTTGGCGCCGACCGGCCGCCAGAAGCGACGCATGACAAGCTGACTGCGCGACAGCCGAGTGGCGTCGTCGAGTTCCATCGCGGGGTCGAGCCCGATCGGACTGGTCACATCGGTCACGATTCCTCCTTAGGTCCTGACCCGGGGATCGACAGCGGCGATCAGAATGTCGGACAGGGTGGCGCCGGCCAACACGCAGAGCCCGGAGAACGCAGCGGTTGCGGTGATGCCGTTGATGTCTTGTCGCTGGATCGACTGCACCAGATACTCGCCCATCCCGTGCCACCCGAAGAGGGTTTCGGTCACGGCGGCCCCGACGAAGATCGTCGCCACGTCGAAGGCAAAAAACGTCGCCATGGGGATGATGGCGTTCCGCAGTGCATGCCGGCGGATGGCGACGCGCTTGGGAAGACCCTTGGCTCGGGCGGTGCGAACGTAATCGGCTCCGAGCGTGTCGAGCATCAAGTTGCGCTGGTATCGGGAGTAGACGGCGATGGAGAAGACCGACAGCGACAGGGTCGGGAGCAGCAGGTGCTGGAGACGGTCCATGAAGGCGGCGCCAAAATAATCTCCCGATCGGCCTGTTTCGCCGATGAATTCGAAGAAGCGCCAGCCGGTCGCCTGGTTGAATTCGATGGCCAGGATCTGAAGTACGACCGCAAACACGAGCACCGGGGTGGAGATGAAGATCAGCGATGCAATCGACACCACATGGTCGGCCTTGGAGTACTGCCGTACAGCGCTCCATGCACCAATAGCCACACCGAACACGATGCCGACGATGGTGCCGATCGTGACGAGCCGCACGGACACCCAGATCCGGGTGCCGACCAGATCGTTGACGCTTTCGCCCCGCGGCGTCTGTCCCCAGTCCCAGTCGGTCACCACCGAGTCAATCCAGCGGCCGTACCGGACGAACGGGCTTTCAGCCGGGTTGATGTTGTATTCGTTGAGGGTGTTCTCGACCGCCTGTCGATTGAGGTTCGGATTGGTGAGGTCGATGTTGGCGGTGGGGTCGAGCGCTACCGAGGCGATGAGGTAGGCCAGCGACGTTGCGAGGAACAGCAGCAGCGAGTAGCTGAGCAATCGCTTCCCTACAAACTTGACCACTAGCGCTTTCTCCTCGACCCAAAGTTGTGCAGGAGCTTACACGCCCGATGTTGCGGCGATCGAAGAGCCCGTCGGCAGATCATCTCTTGAACGGCCATGGCCGGCTGGCAGT
>JABDJU010000070.1 GCA_013003325.1 Acidimicrobiales bacterium | reverse complement strand
AGCTGATCCTCACCGACCGGGGCCCGCGGATCGAGCTGGAAGGCGTGATACACCAGCTCCACCTCGAGCGAGGGATGTGTCTCCCGGGATGCAGCGATGGCGGCTTCCAGACGACGCTTCCCGATGTAGCACCACGGGCACACGATGTCGGACCACACATCGATCCTCACCGCTGATCCCATCGGTTCAGCCTAGGGGTGGAGCGGCGATCGTCTACGCGGTCTGAATGGCGGCCGCCCCCTGAAGTCCGAGCTCGGCGATCGCCTGGTCCCGGAGCTTGAACTTCTGGATCTTTCCGGTGACTGTCATCGGGAACTCATCGGTCACCTGGACATAGCGCGGAATCTTGTAGTGGGCGATCTTTCCTCGACAGAACTCGCGCACCTCTTCGGCATCGAGCGACTGGCCCTCAGCCACCTGAACCCAAGCCATGATCTCCTCACCGTACTTCTCGTCGGGCACCCCGATCACTTGGACGTCTTGGATCTTGGGGTGGGAGTACAGGAACTCTTCGATCTCGCGCGGGTAGACGTTCTCGCCGCCCCGGATCACCATGTCCTTGATGCGGCCGACGATGTTCACGTAGCCATCGGCGTCCATCACAGCGGTGTCGCCCGAGTGCATCCACCCTTCGGCGTCGATTGATTCCGACGTGCGTTCGGGGTCTTCCCAATACCCGAGCATCACCGAATACCCGCGGGTGCAGAACTCACCCGGCGTGCCGAGCGGAACGGTTTCTCCGCTGTCGGGATCGATCACCTTGATCTCGATGTGGGGCTGGACCCGACCGACGGTGGAGACCCGCTTTTCGACCGGATCGTCGGTGGCGGTCTGGGTGCTGACCGGAGACGTTTCGGTCATCCCATAGGCGATGGTGACCTCGCTCATGTTCATCTCGCTCATCGTCTGACGCATGACTTCGATCGGGCACGGGGAGCCGGCCATGATGCCGGTTCGGAGCGATGTCAGATCGAACGAGCCGAACGACTCTTCAGCCAGTTGAGCGATAAACATCGTCGGAACCCCGTACAGGCTCGTCGCTCGCTCGTCGGCCACCGCCTCGAGCGTGGCCAGCGGCTCGAACGATGCCGCCGGGTATATGGCGGTTGCGCCGTGGGTTGTGCAACCGAGGTTTCCCATGACCTGACCGAAGCAGTGGTAGAGCGGTACCGGGATCATCACCCGATCGTGGTGGGTGTAGCCGCACGCCTCGGCGACGAAGTAGCCGTTGTTCAGGATGTTCCGGTGACTCAGGGTTGCCCCCTTGGGGAAGCCCGTGGTCCCCGAGGTGTACTGAATGTTGATCGGATCGTGCGACGACAGGCCGGCTTCGATCTCGGCGACCCGTTCGCTCGACACCTCGCCGGCGGCGGCGATCAAATCGTCCCAGTCGGTCGTGCCGATGAACACAACCTGTTCCAGGCTCGGCACGTCGTCGCGGACCTCGGCCACCATGGTTTGGTAGTCGCTGGTCTTGAAGGCGGTGGCCGCCACCAGTCCCCGACAACCCGATTGATTCAGAACATAGGCCACCTCGTGGGTTCGGTAGGCAGGGTTGATGCTGACCTGGATGACCCCGATCCTGGCGGTTGCATACTGCACCAGCAGCCACTCGCTCACGTTGGGAGCCCATATCCCGATCCGATCCCCCTTCTGGAATCCTCGTGCGACGAGAGCCCGCGCCACGATGTCGATCTGCTCCCACAGCTCGCGGTAGGTCCAGCGGATCCCCTGATGTCTGACCACTAGCGCTTCACGATCGGCGAACCGCTCCACGGTTCGAGCCAGATTCTGACCGATGGTCTCCTCGAGGAGCGGGGGCACCGAGGCGCCGACGGTGTGACTGAGAGTTGTGCTCACCATGGACCGACCGTACTCAACGCCGGTTTGACCGTCACGCCCGATCGAGCCGGCGCGCCCGAGGACCGAGTCAATCGATGGACGGATAGAGACCAGGAAGCTCGAGCATCTCTTCGAGCTCACCCAGCGAGCCCCTGATCTCCTCGATGAATCCGTCATCGCCGAGATCGGTGCCGTCGAGCTCATCTCTGTAGTGACGCTCAACCCACGCCTCGAGCTCGTCGAGCAGGGCGTCGTCGACGATCACCCGGCCCGTCACCGCCTGGCGTTCTTCGGGGGTGAGGACGACCCGCAATCGAAGGCACGCCGGACCACCGCCGTTGCGCATCGATTCGCGGAGGTCCATGATCTCCACCGCGTCGATCGGGTTGGCCGGGTCGGCGACCGCCTCTTCGAGGTAGATGCGGGTCGTATCGATCTGCTCGACCTCGCCGGGGGCCACCAGCGTCATCGACCCATCCGGCAGCGTCACCAGCTGGCTGTTGAAGAGGTACGAAGAGATGGCGTCGGCCAGCGGCACCCGCCAGTCGGGAACCTCCACAACCCGCGCTCCCAAGGTGTCGTAGGTCTGCTGTGGCGACTCGAACGCTCGTTGGTGTGCGAAGAGCACGTCCTGGTTGAAGACCGACACCACATCGTTGTGGAAGGCCCCGGCGTCGATCGCTTCGCTCGACTGGCGAACAAAGATCGTCTGCCGTGTGCCGTGGGAAGCTGCGATGAGCTCCCCCGCCAGGCGCGTCTGGCGCCGAGGAAACCTCGACTTGACGACCGGCTCATCGGCGTCTCGGCCATACACGAAGACCTGGGTACCCGGGTCCCCGTGAGCTCGAGTGATCCGCCCATGGTTGGCAGCGCCTTCGTCGGCGAAGGCAGCGGTGGAGGGCAACGGTGGATGCACCGCGAATGTGCTGCGGTCGGCGAAGATCGTGCGAAGCATGTGGCCGGTGGCGGTCGGTTCGAGGGCCCGATGGGTGGTCGACACCAGATTCGCCGGTGTGAAGTGAACCCGACCATCGGCGGTGTCGGCCGATGGTGAGACCGTTGCCGCATTGGCCGCCCACATCGATGAGGCCGACATCAAGACCGGAACCAGCGCCGGCGCCGTCTGGGAGACCTGAGCCATCGTCGAGAACCCGAGGCTCTCCAAGGCCTGTGGATCGGGTCGCAGAGGAGGCGGCAGCACGCCTTGGACCAGCCCGAGGTGGTGGAGGCGGCGCATCTTGGCGATGCCCTGCAACGCTGCCCGGCGCGGGCTGGACCGAGCGCCGGCGTTCGCCGTTGAAGCTCTGTTGCCGAGGGACAGTCCCGCGTAGTTGTGGGTGGGTCCCACAAGCCCGTCGAAGTTGACCTCGTCGGCAGCTCTGTTGGTCATGCCACGCCTCCCGGATCGTTCAGACCCGGCAGCGGACTCGCCGCTTCGGCTGGGTGCTGGTAGGCCATGGTGGCCACCGGAAAAGCACAGAAGTCCGCCGCCGTCCACCCGGCCGGTCGATGGTTGCCGCTGGCGCCGACACCGCCGAAAGGCAGACGTCCCGATGCGCCGGTCGTCGGGCAATTGAAGTTCACGACCCCTGCGGTCACCACTGCCTTGAACCGCTCGAAGTGAGCTGGATCGGTGGAAACCAGACCGGCGGCCAGCCCGAAACGGGTATCGGCGGCCCGGGCAAAGGCGGTTTCGAGGTCATCGAACCTCTCGACGGTGATGACCGGTCCGAACACCTCTTCATCAGGCACATCGAGGCCGTCGGTCGCAACGATGGCAGGCCGGACAAAGGCGCCGGCCAGGGTCTCCTCGCCGGCGATCTGCACCCCGCCGGCGGCGACGAGCCGGCCCACGTGGGCCCGCACCCTGTCGGCTGCGTCGACGTTGATCAACGGCCCCATGAACGGCTCGGGCTGTTCATCGGGGGCACCGACCCGGAGCCGCTCGGTCACGTCTACGAGTCGATCGAGCAGACCGTCTCCGTCGGCGCCGGACGGGATGAACAACCGTCTGGCACAGGTGCATCGCTGACCGGCGGTGATGAACGCCGAGCGAACGATCAGGTTCACCACCGCTTCGTCGTCGTCGCTGTGAGCCACGACCAGCGGATTGTTACCGCCCATTTCGAGAGCCAGGAGCACGTCGGGCCGGTCGGCGAGCGAACGGTGTATGGCGTGCCCGGTGTCGACCGACCCGGTGAACGCGATCGCATTCACGTTGCCAGCCACCAGTGCCTCGCCGGCTCGGCGGGCACCGATGGCAAGGTTGAAGACCCCTGACGGTAGGCCAGCCTCGGCCAGCAGCCTGGTGTGAACCGATGCCACCAGCGGCGTCAGTTCACTCGGTTTGTACACCACCGAGTTGCCGGCGAGCAGGGCGGGAATGATCTGCCCGTTCGGAAGGTGGGCCGGGAAGTTGAACGGGCCGAGCACCCCGACCACGCCCACCGGTCGGTGGGCCAGGGACGCGGTGTCATTCAAGCGAACTTCGGGATTTCGGTCGGCGTGAGCATCGATCGAGAGTGCGACCTTGCCGCTCACCGAGGCCACCTCAGTACGAGCTTCCCAGGTCGGCTTGCCGGTCTCGGCTGAGATTGCGTCGGCCAGTTCAGCCCCGTTGTCGGTGAGCTGATCGGCGAACGTCTCGAGGATGGCCGTCCGCTCGGACAGGGGCGTGCGTTCCCACTCCGGCTGGGCGGACCTTGCGGCGGCGAGCGCGTTCGAAACGTCATCGGCACCGGCCTCGGGGGCCGACCACAACTGCCTCCCATCGACAGGGCTGGTGGACGTCAGCACCTCGCCGCCGCCAACCAGCCAGTGCCCATCGACGTAACACGAACGGTCGGTCAAGGCTGCCTCGATTCGGGTCGATCCAGGGGCAGGACGGTGATCAAGTCGCCCCCGGTCACGCCGAGCGAAGCGGCGACGTCGGCTGTCAATCGCACGTCCCCCTCAGCGGCGATTGACACCTCGGTTCGGACCGCCGCGAATCGTGCGACCGATGGGACCGCCACCAACGCATCGACCGTCCCTGCCTCCGCGACGACGACGGGGCCGTGCACCCGCTGTCGCCCACTTGTCGTGTTGGCCAGTTCGGCTGCCACGGTCGGTCCGCCGTCGATCGGGTCGTACATGCCGTTCGACCGGAGGCCCTCGCGTATCAACATCCGAAAGGCGGCCATGGATGCGGCGTTGACCACGCCGAGCGAACGGAGATCGGTTGGCGTGAGGGGCAGGACGCGATCGGCAAGCTCGTCCAACCGTTCCGGGCCGACGGCGAGGACCTGTTCGGCTTCGATCGAGTTCCCCCACGAAACGAACTGCGCTCCGAAGCTCTGCCAAAACGGTGCCACACCGTCGTCGTCGAACAGCCCCCGGATGTGGGCGGCGATCGTTGTCGGGGTCTGGCTTCGAACCAGATGCAAGAACATGAAACGACCCCGGGACAGCAGGGTTCCCAGGCGTTGGCCTCGACCGGCCGAGCCCACGTAGATGGAATTGAGTTCGGTTCGAGACCACGGGTCGGAGCTGCTGCGCATCGTGAGCCCCAGCCCGTCGAGGCTGGTGGTCACCTGAACCGCCAGGTTCGGCACCTTCTTCTTGAACGTCATCCCCGAGGTGCCCACTACTTCACCGGAGTGAGGTTGCACCGCCACCATCAGCAGGTTCGCCTGGCCGCCGCGGGCAAGCTCGAACTCGCCGGTCGCCAGCCGGGTGAGGGTCTGAGCGGAGTGATCGAGAAGGGCGACCGTTGCCGGACGGGTTGAGGGAAGCGATGTCATACCCACGATCTCATGAGCACCATCGCGAACCAGGGGCCAGATCGAGTCGACGTCGCTGGGTTGGGCAGGTCGGAAGATGACAGGTCCGCTCACGGCGCGATCCGGTCGATCAACGCCGTTACCAGCTCGACCCGCTCGGGGATGCTGTCGATGTCAGCGAACTCGCCGGCGGTGTGAATCGCTCCGCCTCGTATGCCAAGACTGTCGATGTTGGGGAGCCCGGCGGCGGCGAGGTCGTTGCCGTCGCAACACCCGCCGGTGTCCTCGACCGGCACATCGACCCCGAATCGGTCGGCGGTGGCAGAGAAGTCGGCGAAGAGCTGTTCTAGTTCCGGGTTGCGCACCTTGGGCGGGCGGGTCGAGCCCCACACCAGGTCGACCGGCAGCGGGCAGTCAGCGCTCGCCGCTTCGAATTGATCGACCACGAATCGATGGTGTTCAGCGGTCTCGACTCGCATGTTGAAGCTGCCGATGGCCAGATCGGGAACCGCGTTCAAGGCGCCCCCGCCTCGGATACGACCACAGTTGACCGTGACTCCATCATTGGAGTTGAGGGCCTCGAGTTTCACGATCAATTGGGCCAGTGCAAGGATCGCCGAGCGCCCCTCGTGATGAGCCCGACCCACGTGGGCTGAGGTTCCGTGACACACGAGGTGAGCGGTGAGAGTGCCCTTGCGGGCGCCGGCCACTCCCCCCGATGGAAGCGCCGGTTCGAAACCGAGGCCTATCGTCGCGTGAGCAGCGGCGTGACCCAGGAGCGCTTTCGACCCCGCCGAACCAGTTTCTTCGTCGGGAATGGCGAGGAAGTCCCAACCCACCCGCTCAGCGAGCGGACCGTTTTCGATCTGCCGCAGTACTTCGAGGGCGATGATCAACCCACCCTTGCAGTCGGCGACTCCCGGCCCTCGCAGCACCGAGCCATCCCGCCGCACCTGCTGAAATGGGTGATCGTGGGGGAACACGGTGTCGAGGTGCCCAAACAGGCACAGCCGGAACCGAGCATCGGGCCGGATGACGGCTCGTACCGCATCGCCGACCGGCTGGAACGCCTCCACTCCTGCGTCGTCGAGCACCGGGGTTGGGTCGACCGGGATCGACTCGATGCGGTCGGGACCGAGCTCCTCGAGGTACTCGGCCATCCGCTCCCCTACCCGGTTCACTCCGGTCGGATTGAACGTTCCCGAGTTGATCTCCGCCAGGGCCACCACCCGGTCGACCGCACCCTCTATCGAGTCCATACCCACGACGCTAGGCAGAGCGTGCCCTGAGGAGAAGGACATCGGTCCCGATTGGTCAGTTCTTTTGGAATACCATCACCTTTCCGAAGGCATTCTTGGAGCCGACCTGATGTTCGGACGCGATACCGGTCGAACCGCCGCCGTACACCGGCACCGTTACCGTGTGAGCCGCCGAGATTCGACCTTCCGCTTCAGCGTCGGCCAGCCATTGGCCGAAGCCTCCCTCGTTCTCGAACAGATCGGCATTTACCCCAACAGCCAGAAGCGCTCCCGGGGCGCAGAGCCGAACAACCTCATCGAGTGAGGCCGGGCCGAGGTGACCATGGGTGAACGTGCCGGCGGTTATCAACCCGGGGTAGGTGTTGTCAGCGATGTCGACCCGGGCGGTGAGATCAGCTTCCCGAAGTGATGTGTACACCGGCTCACCCTGGTCGGTCATTTTGTCGGCGGCCTTGCTCAACATCTCAGGCGAGATGTCGAGACCGTGAACCTCCTTGACCCCGCGACTTCGAAGAGCTTGTCCGACCAAACCGGTGCCGCATCCGACATCCAGCACGAGATCCGTGGACCCGCCGGCGTCGAGAAACGCCTGCGAGACCGAGTTGTGGTAGTCGTAGTTGTGCTGAGCGGCGAAGTCTCGGTCGTAGGTGTCGGCCCACCGCCGGTAAAGATCTCGATTGTCGTCGGGCGACGCCACCGAGTAGGCCTCGGCCAACGTCACCTCGGGTTCGGTATTCCCGTCACCGCTCATGGGTCGAGCCTAGGCCGGCGCCGCCGGGGGCCGCAGGGGGATGTGGTCGAAGTCTTCGGCCACCTGCACTTTGGGGTGAAACCTGCCCGCCTCCTCGGCGAACCGGCTGAGGTCCGGGTACCGGGCCGAGAAGTGGGAGAGGACGAGTTGCTTGGCATTGGCTTCGGCGGCGAGCCGGCCGGCGTCGGCGGCGGTCATGTGGCCGTACCGGTCGGCCAGCTCCCGCTCGGAATCAAGGAACGTGCTCTCGCAAAGCAGGAGGTCGACATCACGAGCCAGCTCTACAGCCCCCGGGCAGGGCCGGGTGTCCATCACAAGGGCAAAGGAATGGCCTGGCTCGGTACTGCTGACATCGTCCAGCTTGACCTCGCCGCGGGGACCCATCACCGATCCCTCCGATCGGAGCCGGCCCACGATCGGTCCGGCGAGCCCCGCCTCAGCGAGCGCGTCGGTGTCGAAGTGGCGACGTTCGGGTTCGGTGACGCGGTACCCCTGGGCCGAGGCCCGGTGATCCAGAGCCGCCACCTCGAGTGTGAGCCGACCGAGGTGTCCGACCGCGGCAAGGTTTGACGACGCTTCGATCGGTCGTTCGCGTATCGGGGCGACCATGTAGTTCGCGGTGCACGTGCGCAAGCGTTCGTAGTACTGCTGGCCGTCGGCGGGATAGAAGATCGGGATCTCGTCGGTGCAGTTGTCGAGCTCGCGGCGGGCGATCAGACCGGGCAGGCCCAGACAGTGGTCGCCGTGGAAGTGGGTGATGCACACCGCCGTACCTCGAGCGATGGCGACGCCGGCCAGCGTGCACTGCCGTTGAAACCCCTCGCCCGGATCGAAGAAGATCAGCTGCTCGTCCCAACGCAAGGCGTAGCCGTTGTGGCTTCGGCGCCTCGTCGGCACCGCAGAGGCCGTGCCGAGCACCACAAGCTCCCTGAGGCTCATAGGCAGAAGTCCAGACCTTCGTACTCAACAACACGATCTCGGTCACGAATCTGGGTGGTGATGTGAAGGTTGTTCAGTCCGATCTCGACCCGCACATGCCGTCCACCGTGTGACCACTTCAACGACAGCACGTCGTCGGCGCTGTCGAGGAGTTCGAATCGGCCGGCAAATGCCGGTTCGCCGTTGCGCCACCGGTACAGCGCCAAGAAATCGGCCACATCGGCCGACCCCAGCGCGGCATGCACCTCTTCAGTTGTGTAGTAGTGACGGTTGATGTCCCGCCCGACGTTTGTGCGCTCGAGCAGCTCGAGGTCGTTCCGGCCGAGCAACAGACCCACGTAGTAGATCTGGGGCACCCCGGGGACGAGGACCTGGATGAGCCGGGCGACCAGGTAACGCCGCACGTCGCCACCGAGCGCATCGAAGAACGTGCAGTTGACTTGATACAGATCGAGGTTCGTTGCCGCACCTCCGGTTGCCTGACGGCTGGTTCCCCCGCTTTCGGCGTGAATGCGCTCCACCAACGCGTCGAGGCGGTTCGGTGCGAGCAGCCCCGGCCTGCCGTCCTGTGGGTGAGCCCCAACGTCGATCACACCGATCCCATCGTGAGTGTCGAGCACCGTGACGCAGTTGGTCGGTCGCATTTCGATCCAAGCTTTCAGTGGTCCTCCGTCGGCGGTGTAGAGCGCGTCGAGCACCAGGGGCGGCAGTGCGAAGTCGTACACGAGATCGACCCTGTCGGCGATTTCGATCTGACTGCGGTAGTAGCTGTGCACTTCGACCAGCATCGTGATTCCCCGGGCTCGACACTCCTCGGCGAGCTCCTCGATGAAGTCAAACGTCTCGGGAATCATGAACGACGAGGTGCCCCGCTTCTTGATGGCGTATCCCACCGCATCGAGCCGGATCAGGTTCACGCCGGAGGCCACCATCCGGTCCAGAATCGCGGTGAAGTAGGCCCGAGTCTGGTCGCTCGAGACGTCGAGATCGATCTGGTTCGAGGTGAATGTGGTCCACATCACCCGGGGAACACCGGCCGCCCGCAGCACGGTGAAAGGCAGACCCGGTCGTGGGCGATAGGTCGACATCAGCTCTGCTTCGGTCGCCCCGTCGGGGTACACAGCGTCGTAGGTGAGGAACATGCCGGCAAAGTCCGAGTCGTCACCTCGCCGCTGCCAATCCAGGAACTGGGGCGACTGAGCCGACACGTGGTTCACGATGACATCGGCCATCACATCGTGTTCAGCGCCGAGCGCGCCGACGTCCTCCCACGTTCCGAGCCGGGTGTCGACGGTTGTGTGATCGATCGGATCGAAACCGGCATCGGCGCCGTCGATCGGGTGGAAGAACGGGAGCAGGTGGACCCCGCCGAAAACGCCGTCGAGCGGCCCAGTGAGAAGGTCAATCAGGCCGGTGAGGTCGCCGGCGAGGCGATCGACGTAGGTGATGAGCTGTACCTGATTGCGCATATGTTCTCTTCGTTATCCGAGCTGAGGGAGGACGTCGGTGGCGACAAGCTCCAACTGCGCTTGGGGGTCGCCGTAGGGCACGAGCACGATGCTGTCGACTTCGGTTTCGAGCAATTCGCCGATCCGGTCGGCGACACGGGACGGGCTGTCGCCGGTGATCTCCCATCCCTGAATCATCTCCTCCGACGGTGGCGGGGGGCGGTCGTTGTCCGGGCCATAGAAGAAACCGACAAAGAGGGTCAGCCGGTGGGGGTCGGTCCGTCCGGCAGCCGCCCGAGCCTCGGCGATGATCTCCACCGCCCGTTCGACGTGATCGGGTCCGTGACCTTCGGGAATGATTGTGCCGTCGGCGATGCGGCCGCTCAACGCCAGCGTTTTGGGACCGACCGCTCCGAGTGACAATCCGGGGACTTGATCGGGAGGGAACTCGAGCTCCCAGCCCGAGATCTGTCGGTAGCGTCCTGTGAGCTTGGGGTCCTCGCCGTGGAGCAGGGCCTGGACCGCGACCGCAGTTTCCTCCAACAACACCAGCGGGGAAGCCACCCGCTCACCGATGTCGGCCATCCATGTCTGAACGCCATGTCCGATCCCGCACCGCAGACGACCGGGGTAGACGCGAGCCAACGTGGCCCACTCCATCGCCAGTGCCATGGGGTTTCGAAACGGCGCCGGGGCGATCCCGTGGCCCACGATGCACTCGTCGGTGTGGCGCAAGACTTCAGCGAGCTGGCTCACTCCCCCGGCGTAGGGTACGTCTTCCACCACCCACAGCTCGTTGAAGACCGGGGCGAGCGAAGCGGCGTGGATCCCGACGTGCTCGGGTGGCACGTCTCTCCTGATCATCGCTCCGATCTCGGCCACAGGATCAACCTAACCGGGTTCGAACAGCAGACGAAGCCAGACCGGCGTCTCGGCCGGGTCGATGACGTCGTCGATCTCGAAGTGATCGGCCATGCTCAATCCTTTGCCGATCTCGTACATACGAGCGACCATTTCGTCGTAGCGTTTGGCACGCTCGGATTCATCTTCGATCGCGGCGAGCTCGTCTCGATAACCGAGCTTGACGAACCCTTCGAGGCCCATGCCTCCGAACTCGCTGGTGGGCCAGGCGACGGTGGCGAGCGGTTGTTTGAACCCGCCGCCGGCAAGAGCTTGGGCTCCAAGCCCGTAGCCCTTGCGGGTCACGACCGTCACGAACGGTACCGACAGTCGCGCTCCGGCGACGAACAGCTGGCCGGCGGCGTCAACCAAACCGGTGCGCTCTATGTCGGGCCCGACCATGAAACCGGGCGTGTCGCAGATGTAGGCCACGGGCAGCCGTTGCTTCTCGGCCAGTGCCAGCATGCGCTCGATCGAGCGGGCCGCGTCGGTATCGATCGCTCCCCCCAGATGGGTCGGGTCGCTGGCGATCACCACGACCGGATGGCCCTCGAAAGAGGCCAGCGCCGTGATGGCGCTCGGCCCGAAGTCGGGTCGGAGTTCGACAACGGTTCCCGCGTCGAACAGTGCGGCGACAAGGGCCCGCATGTCGTAGATCTCGCGCCGGTTGTCCGGGACCATGCCCCGAAGCGTCAGCGGGTCGGCCCGGACGATGTCGCTGCGCCGGCCGCCGGCGAGGAGACCGAGCACGACGCGGGCCGAGGCGATCGCATGGGCCTCGTCGTCGGCCACGATGTCGAGCACACCGTTGCTCCGCTGGTCAGAGACCGGGCCGATCTCGTGAGGATCAACCGTGCCGAGCCCGCCACCCTCGATCATCGCGGGACCCGCCATGCCCACATATGAGTTGGGGGTAGCGATTCTCACATCGCACATCCCGAAGAGGGCAGCATTGCCGGCGAAGCAGTAGCCGGTGTTGATCCCGATCAGGGGTACCGATAGGGCGATCTTGGCCAGGAGTGCGAAGGCGAGGCAGTCGAGTCCGGCAACGGTGACCCCGTCGCTCTCACCGGGCCGGCCCCCGCCGCCCTCGACGAAGAGGACCACCGGCAACCGCAGGCGCTCGGCGATCTCGAACAGACGATCCTTCTTCCTGTGATTCTGATGGCCCTGTGTGCCGGCCAGGACCATGTAGTCGTAGGTCATCACGACACACCGGATGCCGTCTACCTCGGCGATGCCACCGACGAGACCATCGCCGGGGGTCTTCGAGATCAGCTCTTTTTTGCCCCGGCGGGCCCGCTGGGCGGCCAGGACCAACGGCCCGTACTCGACGAAGGAGCCTGGATCGACCAGCTGATCGATGTACTCGCGGGCGGTGCCGCGGCCGGTCCGCTTGCGCTTCTCGACCGGTTCAGCACGATGTTCGTCGTGCCCGAATCGGCGTCGGGCCAGCACCTCTTGAAGCGCTGCCGACTCATCGTC
>JABDJU010000038.1 GCA_013003325.1 Acidimicrobiales bacterium | reverse complement strand
CGGCGAACCGGCGCATTCGCCAGCCGAAGCTGGTTGGCACCCCCAACGGGATTCGAACCCGTGTTGCCGCCGTGAAAGGGCGGAGTCCTAGGCCGCTGAACGATGGGGGCCCGAGGGTCGGATCATGGTAGCAGCGTCTCACCGAGGCACAACGCACATTGACGGCGTCAGGGGCCGCTCTAGAGAATCGGTGTTCCCGCGTAACGGGCGACCTCCGGTCGCTCCTGAATGACCGCTTGGATGCGCTCCAGGGTGGCCCCGACCTGGGCTTGAGTTCGACCTAGAAGCTCAGCCGGATCGGCCACGACCTGGGCGATGTCGCCCTCGTCTCCGGGGAAGCGATCATCGTCGGCGAGTCGGGCCAGCAAACCGGACTCGGAGCCAGCGCCTTGTCTCATCGCGAGCGCGGCGGCGACCGCATGTTCCTTGATGATCTCGTGGGCTTCCTCACGGCCGACCCCGTTTCGTACCGCATGAGCGAGAAGGGTCGGAGTCGCGACGAAGGGAAGGTACCGGCGTAGTTCGGCATCGATCACCGCCGGAAAGAACCCGAGCCCACCGGCGATCGAGAGCGACGTTTCCAACAACCCGTCGATGGCGAAGAAGGAATCGGGAATCATCACGCGTCGAACCACCGAGCACGACACGTCCCCTTCGTTCCATTGGTCGCCGGTCAGATTGGCCGCCATCGTGAGATGACCTCGGAGGATGGTGTGGAAACCGTTCACCCGCTCGCAGGACCGGCTGTTCATCTTGTGGGGCATCGCCGAGGACCCGACCTGGCCTTCGGCGAAGCCCTCCGTCGCCAGGTCATGACCGGCCATCAATCGGATTTGCAGCGCCAGATTGGCCGGCGCCGACGACAGCTGAACCAGAGCGGCCACGACTTCGAAGTCTCGAGACCGCGGGGTGACCTGGCCGACCGAGGTGAGCACGCGCGGCACCCCTAGTTCGGAAGCGACTCGCCGCTCCAGCTCCTCAGCCGCCTCGGCGGTGCCGAGCAGATCGAGCTGATCCTGCTGGCTGCCGACAGGCCCCTTGATGCCGCGGATGGCGAACCGGTCGCGGATCCCGTCGATCACTTCCAGCGCAATCAACAGTTCCTCCGCGAACTGGGCGATGCGCTTACCCACTGTGGTCGGCTGGGCCGGCACATTGTGGGTGCGGCCCACGATCGCCAACCCCGCATACTCTGCGGCGAGCTCGGCCCAGCGGGCGAGCAGCGCGACCGTCTTGTCGCTCACGACCTCGAGCGCTCGAAACGTGAGCATCGACTCCACGTTCTCGGTGAGGTCGCGCGAGGTCATCCCCTTGTGAGCGTGTTCGACGCCGGCCAGCGCCGAAAACTCATCGATTCTGGCCTTCACGTCGTGTCGGGAAACCCGTTCCCGATCGGCGATGCTCTGCAGATCGACCTGGTCGATCACCGCTTCATAGGCGGCGATGTCGGCGGTCGGAATATCGAGCCCAAGATCTGCTTGAGCCCGCATGACCGCCACCCAAAACCGCCGCTCCGCGATGACCCGCTCGACCGGGTCGAACACCAGGCGCATCTCGGCGCTGGCGTAGCGCTCGGCTAGGACGTTTGGTACCGACACAGAGAATCCTTCCTATGTGCTTAAGAACCGGCACAAGAGTGACGATTCAAGCCTCGTAAGTCTGCCCGATAGGAGAGCTCGCGCTACATGAACGGTCGCTGCCACAACGATCCAATGGATTTCGCCACCGAGGTGTGTGATTCCTGCGGTGAGCAGTTTTGCGCGAACTGCCTCGTCTATCCCCGCGGCACCAAGAAGCCTCCGTTCTGCACGAACTGTGCGATGGCCTTGAGCGGGGTCCGCAATCGGCGGCCGGTCAAGCCACTTTCCCGGGGCGAGATCAAGAAGCGTCGCAAGCAGCTCAAGACCGACATCGACAGCCGGGGGGGCGCCGAACCGGACATAGCCTTCCCGGGAACCGACCTGATCGAGGGCCCCGAACTCGAGCCCGAAACGGTGGCGGTCGAATCGACCGAGTCGGGTGGGATGATGAATCGATTCCGCCGTCGCAAGACCGACCTACCGCCGCCTCCGGACGAAATCGAGCCCGAAGATCTTCCCGAGCCCATCGTCACCGTCGTCGGCGCGGCCGAATTCGATGCGGCCGAATTCGATGAGGAAGAGCTTCCGCCTCCTCCGGCACCGGCCGATGAGGATGACGCCTTCGCCCAGGCCCCTCCAGAACACTCGAGCGCGACGGCGATTCTGGAGCAGCTCAAGGAGCAGGGAGCGGCGGGCGAGGAAGACGACGTGTGGACACCGTCCAACCAAGTCGAGTCGACCCCCTGGACCTTGCCCGAGATCTCACAATCGCCGCTCGGCGGCGCCAGCCCGTGGGAGAGCGTGGCCACCACAGCGACCGAAGCCGCCGACGCAACCGCGACCGCCGACGACTTCGAGGCACCGGTGTTCGTCTCCGAAGCAGACCTGCGGGCGAGTGGCCCGGCCGACACAGACACGTCAGGGAACTGGGTTCCCCCGACCCTTCGCGGGATGGCGCCTCAGGCGCGTAGCAACGGGAGCGAACTCCCGCGGCGCCGTCGCAGCGACGGCTAAGACTAGTTCTCGAGGCCAGCCGCTTTCTCAGCCCTTGACATTCTCGGCACAGTAGACCCGAAATCCGCCGTTAGTCTTGGGCAACGTGCCAGCGACGATCGTTCTCGGAACGCAGTGGGGTGACGAAGGAAAGGGCAAGTTCACCGACCTTCTGGCCGCCGACGCCTCGATGGTGGTGCGCTACCAAGGCGGCCACAACGCCGGCCACACCCTGGTGGTGAAAGGTGAGAGCTTCGCATTGCAGCTCGTTCCCTCGGGTGTGCTGTACCCGCACACCACGCCGGTCATCGGCAATGGCGTCGTTGTGGATCCCTTCGTGCTCCTCGCCGAGATGGAGATGCTGAGTAGCCGCGGCGTCGACGTCAGCCGGATCCGGGTGTCGGGCAACGCTCACCTGATCCTTCCCTATCACCAGCAGCTCGACGCCCTCCACGAACGTCACCTCGGCAATGCGAAGCTCGGCACCACCAAACGGGGCATCGGACCGGCCTACGCCGACAAATCGATGCGCCTCGGGATCCGGGTGCAGGACATGCTCGACGAGAAGATATTCCGGGCCAAGCTGCACACCGCACTGGGCCACGCCAACAAGGTGCTGACCAAGGTGTTCAATCGGCTCCCGGTCGATCCGGATCAGCTGGCCGATCGTGTGCTGACAGAGTGTCTGCCTGGAATCCAGCCGTTGATCGCCGACAGCATCAATGAGATCCACGCGGCACTCGAAGCCGGCGAAAACGTCCTATTCGAAGGAGCCCAGGCCACATTCCTCGACCTCGACCACGGCACTTACCCGTTCGTCACGTCGTCCAATCCGACGGCCGGCGGTGCCTGCACCGGAGCCGGGGTTGGCCCGCGGCACATCGACCGCATCATCGGTATTGCCAAGGCCTACGTCACCCGGGTTGGAGCCGGCCCGTTCCCGACCGAACTCTTCGACGACGACGGCGACAAGATGGTCGACATCGGGCGCGAGTACGGCACCAACACCGGGCGGCGTCGCAGGCCCGGTTGGGTCGATGCGGTGATGCTCCGGCACGCTGTCCGACTCAACAGCCTCACCGAACTCGCCATCACCAAGCTCGACGTCCTCGACACCTTTGACACGGTCAAGATCTGCACCGGCTATCGCATCGACGGTCACGAGATCACGACCCTCCCTTACCACCAGTCCCAGATTCACAAGGCCGAGCCGATCTACGAAGAGTTCGCGGGTTGGAACACCGACCTCACGACCGTGACCGACGTCGAGGGCCTGCCCGCCAACGCTCGCCGGTTCCTCGATGCGCTGGCCAAGCAGGCCGGGGTACCGATCACACTGGTGTCGACCGGGCCGGGCCGAGCTCAATACCTCGAATACGAGACCCGCTAGGGCAGGTCGACCGTCACCGTGAGTTCGTCATCGACCAGCCCCACGGTCAGTGTCGAGCCATCGACCACGTCGCCCTCCAACAACCGGAGGGCGATCCGATCGCCGATCTCTTTCTGGATCACTCGCTTGAGGGGGCGGGCACCGAACGCGGGGTCGTAGCCGATCACGACGAGCTTCGCCTTGGCCGGATCGGTGACCTCCAGGTGGACTCGTCGATCGGCCAGGCGAGCGGCGAGGCCGCGCAGCTGGATCTCGACGATCTCGGTGAGGTCCTCCTTGGTCAACTCGTTGAACTGAACGATGTCGTCGACCCGGTTGATGAACTCGGGCCGGAAGAAGTCCTTGGGGTCGCCGGGCAGGTTCGATGTCATGATCAGCACGGTGTTGGTGAAGTCGACCGTCCGGCCCTGTCCGTCGGTCAACCGGCCGTCGTCCAGCAGTTGGAGCAACACGTTGAACACATCCGGGTGCGCCTTCTCGACCTCGTCGAGCAGTACGACGGCGTAGGGCCGGCGGCGGATCGCTTCGGTGAGTTGGCCGCCCTGGTCGTACCCGACATAGCCGGGCGGGGCGCCGATCAGCCGGCTTACCGCATGCTTCTCCATGTACTCGCTCATGTCGATGCGGGTCATCGCCCGTTCGTCGTCGAACAGGAAGTCGGCCAGCGACCGGGCCAATTCGGTCTTCCCGACGCCGGTGGGGCCAAGGAACAGGAAGCTCCCGATCGGGCGGTTGGGGTCGGACAATCCAGCTCGGCTGCGCCGGATAGCGGCGCTGACGGCGGCCACCGGCTCGTCCTGCCCCACGACCCGCTTGTGGAGCTCCTCTTCGAGGCGGAGCAGCTTGCGACTCTCGCCCTCCATCAGCCGACTCACCGGCACGCCCGTGGCCCGAGACACCACCTCGGCGATGTCTTCCTCGTCGACCTCTTCCTTCAGCATGGTCTGCGACGACTGGAGTTCTTCAAGTGCTGCCGTGGCCGCGTCGACATCGCGCTGGAGTGCGGGAATGCGGCCATATCGGAGTTCGGCCGCCTTCTCGAGGTCGCTCTCACGTTCGACCTCTCGGTTGATGCTGTCGAGCTCCTCCTTCAAACGTTGAATAGTGGCGATGGCTTCCTTCTCGTTTTGCCAGTGGGCCCGCATTGCAACCGACTGTTCCTGAAGATCGGCCAATTCACCCTGGAGTTCGTCCAGCCGCAGCGTCGACGCCTCGTCGCTCTCCTTTTGAAGCGCCACTTGCTCCATCTCGAGCTGGCGGATGCGCCGTTCGACCACATCGATCTCGGTCGGGACCGAGTCGATCTCGATGCGTAGTTTGGACGCCGCTTCATCCATGAGGTCGATCGCCTTGTCCGGCAGGAACCGGCCTGTGATGTAGCGATCGGACAACATTGCAGCTGCAACCAATGCAGAGTCCTGGATCCGGACGCCGTGATGAACCTCATAGCGCTCCTTCAGGCCCCGAAGGATCGCTATGGAGGCCTCAACTGAAGGCTCGCCGACGAAGACCTGTTGGAACCGGCGCTCTAGGGCCGGGTCCTTTTCGACGTACTTGCGATACTCGTCGAGGGTCGTGGCACCGATCATCCGCAGCTCGCCTCGGGCCAGCATCGGCTTGAGCATGTTGGATGCATCCATCGCGCTCTCGCCGCCGGCCCCGGCACCCACGACGGTGTGCATCTCGTCGATGAAGGTGATGACTTCACCTGCGGAGTCGGTGATCTCCTTCAGTACGGCCTTCAGGCGCTCTTCGAAATCCCCTCGGAACTTGGCCCCGGCGAGCATGGCCGACATGTCGAGCGCGATCACGCGACGATCCTTGAGGCTCTCGGGCACGTCACCCTCG
>JABDJU010000013.1 GCA_013003325.1 Acidimicrobiales bacterium | reverse complement strand
GCCTTCCGCAGGTTGTCGGCCTCGGCCAGCGTGTAGCCGGCGAACTTCTGGCTGAACCGCATCATCTGTTCCTGATAGATCATCAGGCCGTAGGTGTCGCCCAGGATCTCCTCTTCGTCGGGATGGTCGTAGGTGATCGACTGCTTCTTGTTCTTGCGATCGGCGTAGTCGACGTGCATGTTCTTGGCCATGGGGCCGGGCCGGTACAGGGCGACCAACGCGGCCACGTCTTCAAAGCTGGTGGGTCCCATGCGGCGAATCAGAGCACGCATCGGCGGCGATTCCAGCTGGAACACCCCGATCGTGTTGCCCTGCTGAAGCAGCTCGTAGGTGGCCGGATCGTCGAGATCGACCTCGTCGATGTCGACCTCGACGCCGTGGACCTCCTTCACCAGTTCGACGGTGTCGGTGATCACATCGAGGTTTCGCAGCCCGAGGAAGTCCATCTTGAGCAAACCGAGCTCTTCGACACCGTGCATTTCGTACTGGGTGACGACCGGTGCTTCCTCGATCGGTTTGTCTTTCTCAGGCTTGCGCTGAATCGGCATGTAGTCGGTCAGGGGATCTTTGGTGATCACCACCGCCGCCGCATGAATGCCGTCGGAACGTCGGAGCCCCTCCAGCCCTTTGGCCACGTCGACCACGGCCGCCACATCGGTGTCGGTGGCCACCATGTCTCGCAGCTCCTTGGCCATGCCGAAGCCGTCCTTGTACTTCTCGTTCTCCTCGAAGCAGTACTTCAGCGGAGTGTCACGCCCCATGATCAGCGGCGGCATCGCTTTGGCCACCCGATCGCCGACCGCGTAGGGATAGCCGAGCACGCGGGCAGCATCCCGCACCGCGGCTCGAGCCTTGATCTGGGAGAACGTGACGATCTGAGCCACACGATCGCGGCCGTAACGCTCAGCGCAGTAGCGGATCATCTCGTCTCGGTACCGGGTGTCGAAATCCATGTCGATGTCGGGCATCGAGATTCGAGAAGGGTTGAGGAAGCGCTCGAACAGCAGGTCGTACTTGATCGGGTCGAGGTCGGTGATCCACAGGCAGTAGGCCACCGCACACCCGGCGGCTGAGCCGCGGCCCGGGCCCACCCGGATGCCGGCGTTTCGGGCGTGGGCGATGAGATCCCATGTGATGAGGAAGTACGACGAGAACCCCATGTTCTTGATCGTGTCGAGCTCGTAGGCCAACCGTTCGACGGTCTCGTCGGTCAGGCGGCTGCCCCATCGTTTGCGGGCTCCCTCCATCGTGAGGTGCTGTAGATAGTCGTCGGCGTTGGCGAACTCGGGCGGGATCGGGAAATCGGGCAGCAGCGGTTTGCCGAATTCGATGTCGACGTTGGCCCGTTCCGCGATCCAGAGGGTGTTGTCGCAGGCCTCGGGTAGTTCGCGCCACTCATGGCGCATCTCTTCGGCGGTCTTGAGATAGTGCTGGTCGCCGCTGAATTTGAATCGATCGGGATCGCTCAGCAACGAGCCGGTCTGAACACACAACAAGGCGTCGTGGGCGGTGTGATCGTGCTGTTCGGTGTAATGGGAGTCGTTGGTGACGATGATCGGAGCGTTCAGCTTCCGGGCGATCTCGATGAGCTGGGGATTAGTGATGCGCTGCTCGGGGATGCCGTGATCTTGAAGCTCGATGAAGGTGTTGTCGCGACCGAAGATCTCCTGCAACCGGGCGGCCTTTTCGAGTGCAGCCTGCTCATTACCCTGCATCAGTGACTGCAGGACCTGACCGCCGAGGCAGCCGGTGGTGACGATTACGCCTTCGCTGTGATCGCTCAACACGTCCCAATCGACACGCGGCTTGTAGTAGTAGCCCTCCATGAAGGCCCGCGATGCCAGCTGTATCAGATTGCGGTACCCCACGTTGTTCTCGGCGAGGGCGGTGAGGTGGTAGTAGAGCTTCTTGCCCCCTTCGGTGCTGCCGCCCGAGTCATCGATACGACCTCGACGGCTGGGGCGTTCGTGGCGGGAGTCTTCGGCCTGGTAGAGCTCACAGCCGATGACCGGCTTGATGCCCTGAGCCCGGCACGCCTTGTAGAAGTCGAGAACGCCGTACATGTTCCCGTGATCGGTGATCCCCAGCGCCGGCATCCCATCGGCTGCGGCCTTGCCCACCAGCTCGTCGAGGCGAGCCGCCCCGTCGAGCATCGAGAACTCGGTATGAACATGAAGATGGGTGAACGACGATCCCACAGCGCCCCTTCCGCTTCGTGCAGGCTATCGAAATTACCACGTTGTCGTTTGTGTGTCCCAGCTAGGGCTCGCGTAGTAGCAGTCGTGGTGGACGGCGACGAACCCGACCTGGTGATACACAGCGAGCTGGAACGGCGTCGGCGCCAAGCCTGGCTAGAGGTACGTGCCGGTCCGGGGTGCCTGGCCCTGGGGCAGCGCCTGTTGATGCTGCATCTGTTCGAGCTGCTGACGGGCCGCCATCTGCTGAGCGAAGAGGGTGGCCTGAATCCCGTGAAAAAGTCCCTCCAGCCACCCGACCAGCTGCGCCTGGGCGATCCGCAGTTCGGAATCGGAGGGAACCTCGTCTTCGCTGAAGGGCAGCGCCAGCGAATTCAGTTCGTCGGTCAAGTCTGGCGACAGGGCCTCGCCGAGTTCTGAGATCGACGTCTCGTAGATGTCCTTGAGCCGGGTCCGTCCGGCCTCGTCCATGGTGGTCGTCCGAACCTCTTCGAGCAGCTGTTTGATCATCGACCCGATGCGCATGACCTTGGCCGGTTCAGAGATCGAGTTGCGTGACTCGGGACCCGACTCTTCGGCCGGCTTGTGGTCAACCACTTCGGGGGTCTCGTGATCAACGGGGGGAGGTGTGCGATCGTTCATATGAAATCGAGGCTATCCATCACGCCTCCGCCCGCAGAAGCGGGACGAGCATTTCGGCATCGGTCAGCGACCCATGCCGTCCAATGAGTTCGAACGGGCCGGTGTCGGCCGGATCGAAGTAGGCGACCGGCTCGAACGGGCAAAGCGCAACATCGCCGAAGCGGTCTTCCACGCCGCGGCGGATGACCGGGCCGAACCAGCCTTCGTCGAACATCTGCTGACGGGTGAACACCCAGGCGGTATCGCCGTGGTGCTCCTCCGCGGCGGCGGCCAACTCGTCGATGCCACCGGGTTCGCAGTGCAGCCAACGGAAACGCCCCTCACCGGACAGGCCGGACACCAGCCGATCCACATCTTCGTGGAGGTGGATGACGTTGTCGCCACAGTCGACCTGGCCATGATCGGCGGTCACGATCACTTCGGTCCCAGCCGGCACCGCTGCGATGACGTCGCTGACGAGCTGGTCGGCAAACCCGACTTCGCTATCGAAAACGGTGCCGAATCCGTACTCGTGTGACACCTTGTCGACGCCGTCGTAGTAGGCGTATACGAATTCTGCGCCCTCGCGGAGCTCACGGGCGATCTCGTGAACCAGCGTGGCGGTAGTGCGGTAACCCACGAGATGCGCGCCTCTCAGATGTGCGGCGCTGAATCCGGAACGACGAAAGTCGGCCTTGGACACGAGTGGCACGTCTTGGCCCTGAAACGGCTCGTAGGGCTGAAGCACATCGGGTGGCATCTGCCGGCGAGCGTCGGGGGTCTCAGGCGAACCCCATCGCAGCGTGTTCAGCACCTGCCCGTCGACCACCATCCGATAGCCCACCACCCCGTGTTCTCCGGGGGTGAGACTGGTGGTGAGCGAGGTGAGTGCGGTGGCCGTGGTCGAAGGGGCGACCGTGGTGATCGGCCCGCCAGCCATGGCGTGCATAGTGGGAGCTACCGCCTGACGGTTCTGGAGCTGATCCCAGCCCAGACCATCGAGCACCAGAAGCACACGCTTGGAAGTGGTGCCGATTTCGATCGGTAGGCGCCCGGTTCCCCGGCTGCCTCGAAGCAGGTAGGGCATCACATCTGTGATGCAGCCGGACCCGAAGGCGGGCAAGGTGGGTTTTTGTGACGAGGACACTGGGAACCAAGGATACCTACAGCCACGATGCGGTTCACCTTCTTGGGTTCATCTGGCTAACGTCGGGCTGTGAGGGTTTCGACGCGAGGTGACTACGCGTGCCGTGCACTTCTCTCGTTGGTGCTGCATCTCCACGACAGCGCAATCCTGTCGCCGACCCCGGTCAAGACCATCGCGGAACGGACCGGACTCCCCCAGCCCTATCTCGAGCAGATTCTGCTCACCCTCAAGGGGGCGGGGCTCGTGCGCTCCAAGCGCGGCGTCGGCGGAGGTTACCTTCTAGCCGTCGATCCTGGCTCGGTCACGCTGGCCCAGATCGTGCGGGTGGTCGACGGACCCATCACGCTCGGCCATTTCGGTGAGCCTCACAACGAAGGAGCATGCGACCACGAGGGACAGTGCGTGCTGCTCGCAGTTTGGGGACATGCTGGTGATCGAATGGAGGCCCACCTGGAGCAGTACACGTTGGCCGATATCGCCGCTGCGGCCCAGGGGCAGGCGCCGTGGCCGGGCGAAGATTAGTTCCCCCTCAACCCCACAACCTCGACGGCGTCGTGATCGCCGACGGACGCCCGCCACAGCGATGGCAGCCGCTGGACCCCGTAGCCGGCGAGCGAGGTGGTCCACGAAGTTTCCAGTTCGACGGTGAGCTGAAGACTCGTCGCGCCGGGTTCGTCGAATGCGTGGGTGCATCCGCCGCCACGGATCCCGCGCCGCCAGCGAACCCCCTGACCCTCACAGTTCACGATCACATCGCCGTCGAGATGGCGAAGGCTCCACCGTGTCGGCACAGCAAAGACCGAGACCGTAACCAGGCCGTGCCGATTGTCGGCCCGGAAGTCGCCGTCCCACCAAGAAGTCTCGACCCAGAACCAGGTGGGGAGTTGCGCAACGCTGACCGGTCCGGCGAACTCGACGGCGGGGACCGGCGGTGGATTCAGTCTGGCCTCGGCTTCGGCAACGATTTCCCCCAACGGTTTCTCGGGTCCTTCGGGGAAGGGCCCATCGGTGCCGATGGGCGACCACAGGCCGGATTCGACGCTGTGCGCCCAGCAGGTTCGACTCCACCAGCGGCCGGTTGCCGAGAATCGCCGCTCTGAGTGGTCGACTGCGACCGCCACACCGACAGCTTGCGTCGAATGGCTCGCAGTGGGGCTGAGGACCGTTCCGTAGTGATTGTCGAAGCCTTCACCCATCACCGGCTCGGGCGACACGGTGAGATTGGCGACGAGCCGATCAGGAAAGACAGCTATGTCGGTGTCGTCCTCCACCACGAGTCCGAAGGTGGGATCGACGCAGGTCAACGGTTCCAGGATGAGCCCGTCGGGCACCCGCCGGCACTGAGCAAGCGCCTGCGCACTCACACCGTCGCTGTGGCCCTCGGCTTCACACGATGTAGCTGCGTCCACGGCCGAGAAGCCGGCCAGAACGGCGCAGGCCGCCACAATGCTCCCCATGAGAACCCGCTGCTTCATCGCGTCATACTACCTTTGAATACTGTTACTTACTTTGATTCGAGACGGATGCGACCAAAGGCCCGGGCAACCAGAAGGGCTCGGCTGGTATGTTGGAATCCGATGAGTGGTGTGACCTTTTTGCGGCCCCTGGGGTATCCGCCACCGCCCAGCATTCGGAAGCCGACCACGGGCCTGGTGTTGGGCGCAGGCGGGCGGGCGGGCCTGGCTCACCATGCCGGGGCCTTGCACGCCCTCACGGCATCGGGGGCTCTTGACATCGACGACCTCGACATCATCATCGGCACCTCGGCCGGCGCCATCGTGGGGGCGCAGCTCCGGTGCGGGGTGACACCCGAAGAGCTGTACGACATGGCACTCGATGACACCGAGGAGGGAGCTCGCCGACGGGGCGACGACTTCTTTGCGCCGGCGTGGGACTCCGCCCTTTCGTTGGCCCAGCGGGCACTCGGCTCGAGCTGGGTACTCGGCCGTTCCCTCCTGCGGTTTCCCCTTCCGGTGCTGCCCCGTCAGCTGAGGACCACGTTTCCCGGTGGGCTCATGCAACTTTCTGAGAACGCCGATCTCGACGCCCACCTCCCGCGGGAGTGGCCGGAGCGGCATCTGTGGCTCGTGAGCGTCGACATCCACACCGGCCGACGGGTGGTGTTGAGGCGCGACGGCCCGGTCGGCGGCAACCTCCAACAGGCTGCGCTGGCGTCGGCAGCGGTGCCCGGCATCTATCAGCCCGTCCGACTCAACGGCCGCACCCTGGTCGACGGCGGCGTCCACTCCAACACCAACCTCGATCTTCTGCTGGGCAAGCGGCTCGACCACATCACGGTGATCGCTCCGCTGGGCCTCTCGGCGATGAGTCCGGTTCCGCCGCCGCTGGCTGCGGTCCGTCAGTTCGTTCACACCAACCTGATGCGGATCGTGGAATCGCTTCGGGCCCAGGGCACCACCGTGGCGGTCCTGGAACCGTCGGCCGACATGGCCCGGGCCCACGGCGTCAACACACTGCGTATCGGGGCATCGGCAGAAATCGCCGAGGCGGCGTACTCCGAGACCGTGCTCGGGCTGAGCGACCTGGTCCGGGAGACCGACCGGCCCAATTCGCTGGCCGGTTGATCGGTGGAGTTCGAGCGAGCCCTGCGGGTTCGGCGCATGGTCCGAGCCTTCCGGGATCAGCCGATCCCCGGCGCCGATCTTGCCGAGATGCTCGATCTGGCACGAAAAGCGCCGTCGGCTGGCCAGACAGCGTCGACTGAGTTCGTCGTGCTGACCGGCACCGACCGACGCCGCTACTGGGACACCACGCTTCCCGGCGACCGGAGGACGGCATTTTCATTTCCTGCGCTGATCGAAGCCGGTGCCCTGGTCCTGCTCTTGACCCGGCCCGACGCCTACCGCGAACGCTACGCCGAACCGGACAAGGCGAGGACTGGCCTCGGAGCCGGCGTCGAAGCGTGGCCGGTTCCGTTTTGGTGGGTTGACGCCGGTGCGGTCGCCCAGAACCTCCTCCTCATCGCCACGAACCGCGGACTCGGAGCCTGCTTGTTCGGCACGTTCGACCACGAAACCGCGGTACGGGACGAATTCGAGATCCCACCCGACCGACGAATCGTCGCCGTCATAGCACTCGGCTACCCAGACCACGGCAAACATGCCGAGGGCCGATCAGCTCGGCGAGGTCGGCCCGATGCAGCCTCGATCATCCACTGGGGAAACTGGAACCGAGGTGGCGCAATACCCGAGTGAAGTCGTCGGGCAACGGACTGGTGAACTCGGACCACTCGCCCAGCGGACGCTCGAAGCCCAACGTCATCGCATGGAGGAGCGGCCGCTGCACCTCGACCACCGGTGGGCGTCGGTCACCGTATCTGTCGTCTCCGACCAGCGGTATCCCGATCGCATCGGCATGCACCCTGATCTGGTGTGTCCGACCGGTCTCGAGCTCGAAGCGAAGCAGAGCCAGTGCAGTCCCATCAACGTCGAATCTCTCCAACACCTCGTAGGCGGTGCGGGCGTGCTTGCCATCGGGCCGAACGGCCTGGCGGGTCGGGTGACGCAGCGATCGACCGATCGGCGCATCGATGACACCGTGCTGACTCTGCGGTTCTCCCTGGACGAGGGCGAGGTACCGTCGCTTCACCAGGCGGTCTCGAAGTTGTTCGGTGAGGCTGGTATAGGCGAGCGGCGACCGAGCCACCATCAGGAGCCCGGAGGTACCCTTGTCGAGTCGATGAACAATGCCGGGTCGTCCCCTCTGACCCACCGAAGCGATTTCGGGGTAGCGGGCCAGCACGCCTTGAACGAGGGTGCCGGTTGCCACGCCGGCCCCAGGGTGAACCACCAGGCCGGCTGGCTTGTCGACGACGATCACGTGCTCGTCTTCGAACACAACATCCACATCAACACTGTGATCGGGCTCGATCTCGGTCGGTTCGACGGTGGCAGGCATCGTGACGACCTGTCCCAGCTCGACCCGGAACGACGGCTTGACCACGACCGCGCCATCGATCGACACGAGCTCCTCAGCCAGCACCTCGTTTGCGACGTTGCGGCTCACTTCGAGCAGCAGCGCGACGACCCGGTCGATCCGCTGACCGGCGAGGCTCTGAGGAACGTCGATAGAGAGCTCGGATTCGCTCACGCGTCGCCGATCTGACCGTCGTCGGTTTCGTTGGAGAAGAACGAGAGAACAATGGCGAGACAGACCGAGCACACGATGGCGATGTCAGCGACGTTGAAGACGGGCCACCATTGGAAGTCGATGAAGTCGATGACCTCACCGCTCAGAAAACCATCGTCGGCCCGGAGCAGCCGGTCGAGCCCATTCCCTAACGCCCCGCCCGCGATGAAGGCGAAAATCCGCCGCTGAAGATTCGCCTCGGTTCGGGCCGCCAGCACGATCATGAGCGCCGCCATCACAAACGAGACCGCACCGATCACGGGGCCGAAGCTCTGCCCGGTGGAGAAGGACGCGCCGGGATTGAACACAAGATTCAGCCGCAGGGTCCAGACGACGTCGATGCAGGCGCCATCGACCGAGCAGTTGCCACGCTCCAGGGTGGCGAGCATGATTCGTTTGGTCAGCTGATCGACGGCGACAATAGCCCCCGCGATCAGCACCGCCTCCCAGAACAGGGTCTGCGAGAAACGGCTACGGACTACCGACGACTGTTGTCGAACATCGATGTCTTGTGATCTACGCACCGTTCACTCTCCGGCCTGGCTTCGAGACGAGCCTTTGGGATAGCAACGTTATCGACGTAGCAGAAGCCATAGTTGCCGGCCTCTAGCCGACCGAGGGCCTCATCGATCATCTCGATGTGCTCGAGCCGACCCTTGCGCTCGGCGACCAACTCAGAGATCTGAACGTTGATGCTGGTCCCCTCGCTCGATTCGTCGGACGACGTGTCGTCGCCGGCCTCGGCGGTCTCCAACAACAGATCGAGTTGGGCGCGGAACTCTTCGACCTGTTCGGCCAGCTCTGACTTCTCCTGTTCCAGCTGGCTGCGTCGGACGTTCAGCCACTTCTTGTCCTTGAGGTAGGCCGGTTTCACCCCCGCGTTCTTTGGGGTGGCGGCGGCTTTCTTCTTGCGAGGTGCGGCCTTCACCGCAGGCGCAGCTTTGGTTGCGGTCGCCTTCTTCCTCGACGTGGTCTTCTTCGAACCCGCCTTCTTCTTGGCCGAAGTGGTCTTGATCACGCGGTCGGCCCTGGGACCAGCGCTCTTCTTCGCGGTGGCCTTCTTGGCGGCAGTCTGGCGGGCGGTCGTCTTCTTCGCTGCTGCCTTCTTGGCCGCAGCCTTGCGGGCTGGAGCCTTCTTCTTGGCCGGAGCCTTCTTCTTGGCCGCAGCCTTGCGGGCTGGAGCCTTCTTCTTGGCCGCAGCCTTCTTCTTGGCCGCAGCCTTGCGGACCGGAGCCTTCTTCTTGGCCGCAGCCTTGCGTGTGGCCGGAGCCCTCTTCGCGGCTGCCTTCTTCTTGGTAGCTTTCGTAGACCTTTTCGTCGTCACGGTTGCGCCTCGGATCGATTTCGTCGAGCTTGGAACCCGGTGTTGTGCATCGAGTTCGTCCTAAGAGTCGGCGTAGCCTAGTCGGGAATACGGCCCAACTTCACGCCTAAATCCCCACAATCTGGGGTCGATGCGCCGTTAACCTCTCTCAGATGCCCGCGAATTCCCCCGCTCGGTACCCCGTCGTCACTTCGAAGGTTGATATCCCGGCCCTCGAAGAGCGGATTCTCGAGCGTTGGAAGCGCAACGGCACGTTCGAGTCAACGGTGGAAAAGCCGGCCGGTTCAGAGCCGACCCACACGTTCGTTTTCAACGACGGCCCTCCCTTCGCCAACGGACTTCCCCACTACGGGCATCTGCTCACCGGATACGTGAAAGACATCATTCCCCGGTACCACACCATGAACGGAGCACGGGTCGAGCGGCGTTTCGGGTGGGACTGCCATGGCCTCCCGGCCGAAATGCAGACCGAGAAGGAAACCGGGATCTCGGGGCGCAAGGCGATCCTCGACTTCGGCATAGAGAACTTCAACAACGCCTGCCGTTCGTCGGTGCTGCGCTACACCAGCGAATGGGAGGACTACGTCACCCGACAAGCCCGCTGGGTCGACTTCAGCAACGACTACAAAACCATGGATCTCGACTACATGGAGTCGGTCATGTGGGCGTTCAAGCAACTCTGGGATAAAGGGCTGATCTACCAGGCTGACCGTGTCATGCCCTATTCGTGGGGAGCTCAGACCCCGCTGTCCAACTTCGAGATACGTCTCGACGACGCCACCCGCCCCCGTCAAGACCCTGCGGTCACCGTCGCTTTCAGCCTCGATCTCCGCAACGATGACCCCGGAGAGCTACGGGTGCTCGCCTGGACCACCACGCCGTGGACCCTTCCGAGCAACCTCGCGCTCGCGGTCGGACCCGACCTGACCTACGTGATCGTGGATCATGAAGGGTCCTTCTACGTGCTGGCCGAAGGTTCACTGGAGAAGTACCAGCGGGAACTCGGCGAGGATCCGGTGGTAATCGGCCGTCTGACCGGAGCCGACCTCGTCGGCCGCAGCTACCGACCGCTCTTCCCTTACTTTGCCGACAACCCCAACAGCTTCGTGGTCCTCGGAGCCGACTTCGTGGAGCTGGGTGAGGGCACGGGAGTGGTTCACATCGCCCCCGGATTCGGCGAAGACGACCAGAAGATCTCGAACGAGGCCGGCATCCCCCTCGTGGTCCCGGTCGATGATGCTGGCGCGTTCACCTCTGAGATCGACGACTTCGCCGGCCTCAACGTGTTCGATGCCAACCCCAAGGTGATCGCCGCCCTCAAGGATCAGGGTCGCGTCTTCCGTCACGAGACCTACGATCACAACTACCCCCATTGCTGGCGGACCGATACGCCGGTCATCTACCGCGCCGTGCCGAGTTGGTACGTGCGGGTCAGCGATCTGAATGACCGGCTGCTGGCCGCCAATCAGGAGATCAACTGGATTCCGGAGCACGTGCGGGACGGTCAGTTCGGCCGGTGGCTCGAGGGAGCCCGAGATTGGAGTATCAGTCGCAATCGATTCTGGGGGGCGCCCATTCCGGTCTGGATATCAGACGATCCCGCCCATCCGCGCCTCGATGTCTACGGTTCCCTCGACGAGATCGAGGCCGACTTCGGAGTTCGGCCCACCGATCTACATCGACCCTTCATCGACGAACTCGTCCGCCCCAATCCCGACGACCCCTCCGGCACCGCGATGATGCGCCGGGTGCCCGAGGTGCTCGACTGCTGGTTCGAGTCGGGCTCGATGCCCTACGCCCAGCTGCACTACCCATTCGAGAATGTCGAGCGGTTTGAGGAGAGCAATCCGGCCGACTTCATCGTGGAGTACGTAGCCCAAACCCGAGGCTGGTTCTACACGATGCACGTGTTGAGCGTGGCGCTGTTCGACCGTCCAGCCTTCAAGAACGTCATCTGCCACGGCGTGGTGCTCGACTCGGAAGGCCAGAAGCTGTCGAAGAAGCTCCGCAACTACCCGGATCCGACCGACATCTTCAACAACGTGGGCGCCGACCCGATGCGTTGGTATCTCGTGAGCTCACCGATCCTGCGCGGCCTCGACACACGGATCGAAGCCGACGACTCGGGCGTGCGCGAGGTGGTTCGACAGGTGATGAACCCGCTTTGGAACGCCTATAGCTTCTTCACCCTCTACGCCAACGCATCCTCATACGAAGCCAGCCATCGCACATCGAGCGATCACGTCCTCGACCGGTACATCCTGGCCAAGACATCCGAACTGATCACCAAGGTCACCGAGCAACTCGATGCCTACGACCTCGCCGGCGCGTGTGCGGCGATCACCACCTACCTCGACGCCCTCACCAACTGGTACATCCGCCGCTCCAGGGAGCGGTTCTGGAACACCCAGGCCGACGCGACGCTTGACACCGACGCCCTCGACACCCTCTACACGGTGCTTCTCACGGTGATGAAGGTCGCCGCGCCGTTGCTGCCGATGCTGACCGAAGAGATCTACACCGGTCTCACCGACGAGGACCGGTCGGTCCACCAGCAACCGTGGCCGAACGCCCTCGACCTACGACCCGACCCCGACCTGGTGGCGGGGATGGACGCGGTGCGGGCGGCAGCATCGGCGGCGTTGTCGCTTCGAGAGGACCTCGGCATCAGGGTGCGACAGCCGCTGCGCAGTGTCACCGTCGCCGGCGAGCGGGAAGCATCGATGACCGCATTCACCGATCTGCTGGCCGATGAGATCAATGTCAAAGAGGTTCGCTTTTCCGGCGATGTTCACAAATTCGTCGACTTCCGGATGGTGCCGAACGCCCGAATTCTCGGTCCGCGTCTGGGCCGCGACGTTCAGGCCGTCATCAAAGCGGCGAAGGCCGGCGACTGGGAGGACAATGACGACGGCACCGTCACTGCGGCCGGCATCCGGCTGAGCGAAGAGGAGTTCGAGCGTTCGCTGGTTCCGGCCGAGGGGGTCGTCGCCGCGGCGCTGCCCGGAAACGACGCCATCGTGGTTCTGGACATCGACCTCACCGACGACCTGCGGGCCGAAGGCACCGCTCGCGATGTTGTCCGAGCGGTGCAGAACCACCGCAAAGAAGCCGGCCTGGAGGTGACCGATCGGATCCTGCTCTCGGTCGACGCTGATGACGCAACGCTCGCAGCGATCCGCTCCAATCTCAGCTGGGTAGAAGAGCAGGTGCTCGCCACCGAGTCGAGGATCGGCGACGACCCCCGATCACGCGACTACCACGCGTTGGCGGCCATCGAGGGCGGCGAAGTCACCATCGGGTTCAGCCGGGCCGCCGCTGGCAGCTAGCCCACTGCGCTACTTGTTGCGCCGACCGAACCAGCCACCGCCACTTTCCTTTTCACCGTCCTCGCTCAAGAACCGGTGAAGCGTTTCGTCGTCGGAGCCGGGTTGTTCACCGCCGGTCATCTGCCGTAGCTCGTCGAGGAATGGATCATCGGGGGGCAGGTTCTCGAGTGTGGCTTCGGGGTGCGGGGTGCGATCGGGATCAGGCACAGCCCACTCTGAACCGCCGACCGGATCCGACGGAAATGCAGGTGAAGAATCGACAGCAGACTCGGTAGGCACCATTGGCGATTCGTCCACCGGTGGGGGCGGCAACGGGTCCCCGTGGGGTGCCGGCGGCTCGAAATCGGCGGGCGCCTCGGGGGGAGGCCCTGATTCGAAGGTAGGGGCGGTCTCGAACGGGGCGGGAGCATCGAAGGACTGCGAAGCATCGAAGGACTGCGAAGCTTCGAAGGCCTGTTCAGACTCGACCGACTCCTCGGTCGGGAACGCGGCGGGCGCCTCGGAGGGTCGCGCAAAGAGCGAACCATCGCTTCCATCGGGGGTTTCGGGGACGGCGGTGTCACGCAACCTCGAGACCCGGCTGGCCAGCCGGTTTCGGGCCTGCTCGGCCAAACCGCCGAGCCCGGGCTGCGCGTCATCAGGTTCAGTGTCGGTTTCGGCAAACGGCGATTCGATATCGATTCCCAATCCGTCAGGGTCCACCGGCGGCGCATCGGGGGCGGCCGGCAGATCGGCATAGGCGGAGGGATCAGCAGTCTCTGGCACCGAAGAGAACACCGAATCCGGGGTCACCGAAGCGGCGATTCCGGCCTCCTGATCGACGTAACCGCCGGTGGCAAACGGGTTCTCTTCACCGATCGGTATCGACGTCTCCGGCACGTATGGGTCAGAGCTGACCGATTCCCACTCGGCCTCGGCTGGTTCTGGGGCCGGAGGGGTAAACGACTCGTCGCGGTCGATTGCAGCGGCAAACTCTTCAGCAGGTGAGGACTCAGCGTCCAGTTCGGCCTGGCTGTCGACCTGGCTCTTGAGCTGCTGGGCTGCAACAGCTAGCGGATCCTCGGCCGGGTCGGACTCGGCGTCAGCGCTGGCGTCGTCGTCACCTGGCAGTTCAGCGTCGGCAGGGTCTGCGAATTCCTCGACATCGGGTTCGGTGAATGCGAACTCGGCCGCCTGTGCCTGGGCAGCGTCGACCTCTGTGGCCAGCGTGCCGATCGAATGGCTCTCGATCGACAGCGTGGTGAGCTCTTCGGGGTCGAGCAAACCGATTTCGGCGGGCTCGGGCACATCGGCCTCGGCCAGGAGCGACGGATCGTCCAGAACCGCGTTCAGCTCGCCGATCGCATTCCGTACGCTCTCTCGACGTCCCTCCAGGAACTCCTCGAATCGCTGGACGTCGGCGCTGAGATCGTCGCGGCTCCTTTCGAGCTGGGAGATTTCCGCCAGCAGATCGTTCCGGCGGATGCCCTGCTCGGCCAGCAGCTCTTCCTCGATCGCTGCCTTGCGGGTCTCGGCGTGTTCGAGCGCATCGGCGAGAAGCTGAGCCCTCTCGCTCTCGGCGTCGGCGAGCATCTGCTCCCGCTGGGCGTGAGCCTCGCCCTTGAGCTCTTTGGCCTCGGTCCTGGCGCCGGCCATGACCGAGTCGGCCTGGGCGGTCGACTCCCGCCGCGTCTCCTCGGCCTGCCGCTCGGCATCGCGGATGGTCTGATCGGCGGTTCGTTGTGCGAGCAAGAGGGTGTTCCGCAACGTTTCATCGAAGTCGCCGTCTGGCGCTGCGGGCGGCGCCCCTTGGTCTGGCCCCATCGCCTGGCCGGCGATGGCGTTGGCTCGATGGGCTGCCTCGTCGGCGCGGCGGTTGGCCTCGGCCAACTGTTGTTCAAGCGACTCGATCTCGTCGGCGAGCGGAGCGAGGGTGTCGAGCACCCGGTCTACCTGGGATTTGCTGTACCCGCGCATCTCTTCTTCGAACTTGACAGTCGGGATCTGCCGCAGGAGCCGCAGTTTGTCACTACCAACACTCATGGGGTCAGCCTAGTGGCGCTACGGGGTGGGATCAGGCAAAGCGACTCCGAATCGACAGAAGTGCTTCAGCTCAGCGACAAAACAGACCTTGGAGGACGATGAGGGCGATCAGCAGGATGATCACATCAACACCAAAGCCTGCCGCTGCACCTTGCATCGGGGGCACCGCTCGTCGGATGGGCAGCATGACCGGTTCGGTCACGCTGAAGGCGAGCTCGCGCACCTGCATCATCAGCCCCCCGGTCTGGGCCGGAAAGAACGACAGCGCAATCCGCAGATAGAACATCAACGAGAAGAGCAGGATGACGGTGCACAGGAGCGAGCTGACCATCAGCGGTCGAATCCGCGCTCTTGCATGCGTCGCCGATCATCGGCGCTCACATCGACCCCGGCAGGGGTGAGCAAGTAGACATTGGCCGCCACCCGCTCCATACCTCCAGACAACAC
>JABDJU010000324.1 GCA_013003325.1 Acidimicrobiales bacterium | reverse complement strand
GTATCTACTGCCGGCCGTCATGTCCCACCCCGGTCCGCCCAAAGCGAGCCAACATGCGCTTCTTCGCCACGCCGGCGGGGGCTCAGCAGGCCGGGTTTCGCAGCTGCAAACGATGCGCCCCCGACAGCACCCCGGGATCGCCGGAATGGAACCGTCGGGATGACCTCGTCGCCCGTGCTGTACGGGCCATCGACGACGGAGAGATCGACCGGGTGGGTGTGGCCGGCTTGGCCGACCGGCTCGGCGTGAGTGCCCGACACCTTCAGAGGGTGCTGACCGAGGAGATCGGGACCGGCCCAAATGCGCTGGCCCGAGCCAGGAGAGCTCGGGCTGCGCGCGTGCTCATCGAGACGACCACAATCCCGTTTGCACAGATCTCGCTCGCTACCGGGTTCGGAAGTGTTCGTCAGTTCAACGACACGATCGCAGCGGTGTTTGCTTCCACCCCGAGCCAGATGCGCCGGCAGGCGAGCAGCCTCCATCGGGCCCACAACGACTGGGTTCCAGTCAGATTGTCATACCGACCTCCACTCGCTGCGGCCGAGCTCCTCCGCTGGCTGCGGCTGCATGCGGTGGCCGGAGCTGAAGAGGTCGCCGGTACGACGTATCGGCGGTCGCTGCGGCTGCCCGGGGGAGTGGGCGTGGTCGAAATCGATCTCGCCTCCTCCACTCATCCATATCTGCCGACCAGGTTTCGGCTGCAATCGCTGGCCGATCTGCCGCAGGCGATCAATCGGGTTCGACGTCTCTTGGATCTGGACGCTGATCCGGCCGTCATCGGAAACGATTTGAGCCACGATGAGTGCATGGCCTCACTGGTGGGCGCCACCCCCGGACTTCGCTCCCCCGGGGAGGCGAGTGGAACCGATGCTGCGGTGCGGGCGGTGTTGCATCAGCAGGTCAGTCTGGCCAGCGCCAAATCCATCGCCGCCCGCCTCGTGGCTGAACATGGCATCGAGCTGGCCGATCCCGTCGGCCAGGTACGGTACGCCTTTCCGTCGGCGGCGGTGTGGGCCAGAGCCGATCCCGGTGATCTGGGCTTGCCGAGCAGTCGGGCGGAAGCCATCGTGAACCTCGGCGCCGCGCTTCACGCTGGTTGGGTCGACCTCTCCCCGTGGGCTGACCGATCCCAAGCCGTCGAGGCTATGCAGCGGGTGAAAGGAATCGGGCCGTGGACCGCAAACGTGGTCGCCGCCAAGGCGCTGGCCGATCCTGATGCGTTCGGGTCGGGTGACCTCGCGCTGCTTCGTCAGTCCGCCTCGCTGGGACTGCCCGGCGAACCCAGCGCTCTCGAGTCGCACGCCGACCGGTGGCGCCCGTGGCGCTCCTACGCCATGCACCACCTCTGGAATGCCTATCTCAACGAACAGGAAACCCAATGACGCTCTACCGCACAACCATCAATGCCCCGGCGCCAGTCCATGAGCTCGAAATCATCGCCAGCGACGACGGAGTGGTCGCCATCCTCTGGCCCAGCGACGCACGCTGGGACTACGACGATGTCAACGATGTCGGAAACACCATCACCGGTGCGGCCGCAGCGCAGTTGACCGAATACTTCGCCGGTGACCGAACTCAATTCGAGCTGCCCCTCGATCTGCGCGGGACCGACTTCCAGCAGGAGGTCTGGCGTTCGCTCGCCGACATACCGTTCGGCACCACCGTCAGTTACGGCGAACAGGCGAAGCGACTGGGACGGCCGAGCTCGGTGCGGGCGGTCGCATCGGCCAACGGTCGGAACCCGGTGAGCATCGTGCTGCCGTGTCATCGAGTGATCGGCTCCGACGGCAAGCTCACCGGCTACGCCGGAGGTCTCGACGCCAAACGATGGTTACTGGCCCTTGAGGCGGATCAGCAGGCGCTGGTCTAGGGGGTAGCGGCTTTGTAGATGCTTTGCCGTGGTCCGCTGCCCAATACTTCCTGGAGTGCCGGGATGAAGTCTTCCACCGACATCGAGTCGTAGCTCGGATCGAATGAGTTCTGGTCGTAGTTGTGACAGAACTCGGCACAGCGGTCGTAGTGCTCGTGCCCGAGGTATTGGTCTCGCATGTTCTTGTCGAGACCGAGGTAGTCGAAGAAGTAGTACCCCTGGAAGACCCCGTGGTGTTCGATCATCCAGTGGTTGGCATCGCTCACGAACGGGCGTAACACGGCGGCGGCGTACTGGTCGTGGTTGTACGGGGCGAGCATGTCGCCGATGTCGTGGAGCAGGGCGCACACCACGTATTCGGTGTCCTTGTCGTCGCGGTAGGCGCGGGTAGCCGACTGCAGACTGTGCTCGAGCCGGGTGACGGCGAACCCGCCGGCGTCTTCGTCGAGCTCCCACAGGGTGTCGACGATGCGGCCGACGAACCCTTCGTTGTAGTGATTGATGGCTGTGGTGATGTGCTGCCACTGCTCCTCGGTGCCATCGGCCATCGCCGTGAACCCGTTCGGGTTGGGGGCGGAGAGATCTACGACATCGGTCATGACGTGCAGAGTACGTCGCCCCGCTCGCCGAGCGCCATAACCTCACACCATGACTCTGATAGATCCATCGCCGAGAACCATCGGTGAGTTCGAGGTCGGTCCGATCGGATTCGGCTGCTGGCGGTTCACCAACGACAAGCTCGATCAGGCCGAGGCCGTGTTGGAGACTGCGCTCGATGTGGGGATGAACCTGGTCGATACCGCCGACGTCTACGGCTTCGATTGGGGAGGCGGGGGCTTCGGCGAAAACGAGGCGCTTCTGGGCAAGCTGATCGCAGCCAATCCCTCGCTGCGGGGCCGGATGGTGCTCGCCACCAAGGGCGGGATAACCCCGCCGGTGCCCTACAACAGCAGCCGGGACTACCTCACCGGTGCGGTGCATGCCAGCCTGGAGCGACTGGCGGTGGAGTTCGTCGACATTTACATGATCCACCGGCCCGACATGTACACCCATCCCGAAGAGGTGGCGGCCACGCTGACCGCCCTGCGGGAGGCGGGCAAGGTGCGCGAGTTCGGCGTCTCCAACTTCACCCCGGCCCA
>JABDJU010000306.1 GCA_013003325.1 Acidimicrobiales bacterium | reverse complement strand
GGGGGCCCGTCCACCTCGATCGCGGTCGAAGAGCTGGCCCAACTCGGTGTCACCACGTTCCTGCGGGTCGGCACCTGCGGAGCGATACAGCCTCACATCAACATCTCCGATGTCGTGATCTCACAGGGGGCGGTGCGGCTAGAGGGAGCGAGCGGCCACTTCGCCCCGCCGGAGTTTCCGGCGGTCTCGAACTTCGAATGCACCCGGGCCCTGGTCGATGCCGCCGAGGAAATCCCCCTTCCCTACCACGTCGGGATCACAGCCTCATCGGACACCTTCTATCCGGGTCAGGAGCGGTACCACACCGCCACCGGCCGGATCCTGCACCGCTTTCACGGCAGCATGGACCGGTGGCAAGACCTGGGCGTCAGCAACTTCGAGATGGAAAGCGCCACGCTGCTCACCATGTGCGCCACCCAGGGCTGGCGAGCCGGCTCGGTCGCCGGAGTGCTCGTGAACCGGCACCTACAAGAAATCCCTGACGACGAGGTGCACGATAGGGCTGAGGCTCACGCGATCGACGTGGCGGTCGGCGCCGCCGAAAGGCTCATTCAGCCTTCGACAGCCCGACCCGCCCGGTGAAGGACTAGTTCTCCAACTCGAGGCCGCCGTCGACCGTCACCGCTCCGTCGGCGCTGACCCCGATTCCTGGCACGTCGAGATCGGCGCCGGTCGAGCCTTGAATCTCCGCGTCGACCTCGGTTGACGATGCCGGTGCAGGGTCGACGGTGCCGTCGACATCGCTGGTGACGATGGCGTCGCCGTGAATGCCGACATCGTTTGAGGTGTGATCTTCGATCACGGAGGAAACGTCTCCTGCGGTACCGGTGACGATTGTTACGGTCTTGGAAGCTGTGTCTTCCACGAACACGACCACCGCCCCGGTGTCGGTTCGACTGAGCACCTCGGCGTTCCAGCTGCCCTCAGCGTCGAGTTCGACGATCTCGAGCACACCATCGACAACTCGAACCACTACCTCACCGGCGCCGTCGACATCGACGGTCACGTCGGGTCGGGGAATGCTGAGGCCGGCGATGTCGGCAAGGTCAGCGGCCTGAGTCTGCAACACATCGGGTAGGACCCCGGCGATTGCGCCGCCTGCCCCAATCGATGCGACGACTGCAGCGGAGGCAGCGAACTTGGAAATTGAGCTGATGAGTAGGGATGACAAGGTTTGACCTCCTGTAGAACCGACGGCGGAGATGCCGGCGGTGGTTGCGGCAGCAGCACCGGTCAACGCCGCAGTCGTCGCCATCTCCGCCACGGCATCAACCGTGTTCTGTGGGAGATCGTCGACGACCACAGCCCGCAACTCTTCGGCCCAATCTCCGATGAGATCGTCGAAGACCTCATCGTCGAGTGAGTCGGGAGTTGTGCGACCTTGCGGTGTGCTGTTCATGTCAGGAGAGCAATCGTTCGGGTATTGGATTCGTTACAGATTTCTTTTTCAGTTGGTCTCGGATGCGACCGAGCGCGCGGGCCTGGATCACGCGAACGTTTCCCGGCGTCTTGCCGACCACGCGTGCAACCTCGTCTGAAGAGAGCTCGCCCACGATTCGTAGCAGAACCACATCTCGTTCGAGCTCGGACAGACGGTCGAGCTCACGCATGAGCTCGGCGACCGTTTCGCTTCGCTCCAACCGAGATTCGGGGCCATCGACAATGGCACGGAGTTCGGTCCCGTCGAAGCCAACGGTTCGGGGGCGTCGGTTCGTACGGCGGTGGTGATCGGCCACACGCCGATACGCGATGGTGAACAGCCACGACCGGAAGGCGGGCTCATCACCATCGAAGGAGCCGACAGACCGGGCTGCGTCCAGGAAGACCTCCTGGGTGAGCCCGTCGGGATCGTCGACACCGCGGGCTCGCGCAAAGCCTCGAATCGAGGGCCCGTACTCAGAGACGATCTGAGTCCACGCAGCATTGGAACCGTCCGCAGCGGAGGCGACCAGCGGATGCACCGCGTAGCTATCGGCGTCGCACGGTCGATGCTTGAGCGGGTCCGAGTGGCCCTGGACCGTCGCACTGGCCGGTGCTCTACTTGGACCATGAACGCCAGCAGAGGATTCGGTGAAGGGGCTCAGCAATCGGGCATCTTCGGCGCTGCGGTCGACGTACATGACAACGCCGACATCGTCACCAGGATGGCGGCGATCGCCGGACGGCAGCCCTGATCCTGCCCGCCACCGCGCTGGTGGTGCTGGCCGGACCCTCGGGGTCCGGCAAATCCTCATGGGCCGACTCACAGTTCCGGCCCGACCAAATCGTGAGCACCGACGCGCTTCGGGCGATCGTCGGGTTCGGCGAGCACGACCAGCGAGCGGGTACCGACGCCTTCGATCTGGCCAACCTGGTCGTGGAGCGGCGCCTCAAACGGGGTCTGCTCACCGTGGTCGATTCGCTCGGGCTCGACCCCAAGCAACGAGCCCGGTGGCTCAAGGTGGCCGCTACGCACGGTCGGCCAACGGTGGCCGTGGCCTTCGATGTGCCCGCCGCCGAGTGCCGGAAACGAAACAAGCAGCGGTCGTCGCCGGTGCCGTCGAAGGCGCTCACCAGCCAGTTGACGCGATGGCCCGAGCAGCTCAACCTGCTCGATCACGAATTCGACAAGGTCGTCTCGCCCGGCGACGTCCGGATCGTCCCCACCACCCTGGCCCGCTGGGCCGCACCCGACAAGGAACCACGCGCCATGAAGTTCGGCCTCACCATCAGCTCGTTCACCTTTGCCGACGGGGCGGCCGACCTCGGTCCAAAGCTCGCCGCCCTCGCTCAGGAAGCCGAGGCGGCCGGCTTCGACAGTTTGTGGGTGATGGACCACTTCGTGCAGATCCCTCAGGTCGGCCGGCAGTGGGACCCGATGCTGGAGAGCTACACCGCACTCGCGTTCCTGGCGGGTGTCACCGAGCGGGTGAGCCTCGGCACAATGGTCACCGGTATCACGTACCGCAATATCGCCCATCTGGCCAAGATCGTGGCCACCCTCGACGTGCTCAGCGGAGGTCGAGCACGGTGCGGGCTCGGGGCGGCCTGGTTCGACACCGAGCACGAGCTCTACGGCTACGAATTCCCACCGTTGGCCGAGCGATATGACCAGCTCGAGGATGCGCTCCAACTGCTCCCGCTGATGTGGGGTCCGGGTAGCCCGAGCTTCGAGGGCCGCACCATCTCCACCCCGGCTGCCACCTGCTATCCGCGCCCGGTGCAGGAACACATTCCGATGCTGGTCGGCGGATCGGGTGAGAAGAAGACCTTGAAGCTGGTGGCCCAGTACGCCGACGCCTGCAACCTGTTCGGCGAACCGGACGTGATCGCCCACAAGGTGTCGGTGCTGGACGACCATCTGGCCACCTTCGACCGCGATCGGAGCGAGGTCGCCGTCACCCAGCTCTCCGGTGTGCTGTGCGCAGCCAGCGACGACGACTTGGCCGCCCGGGTCGCAGCCCTTTCCCCCCGCGACACGCCGCCTGAGGTGGTGTCGGAATTGGTGACGGCGGGAACCGTGGACGATCACATCGGCCGCTTTCAGGCCCTTGCCGATGTCGGGGTGGACGAGGCGATTGTGGCGCTTGCCGATTTGTCGCTGCCCGATGCAATCTCCAACTTCGCTCCCGTGATCCAGCAATTCCAGGGCTAGGAAGGGACCTTTTTCGCTTCTCGGATCGCTCACCTGGGATTACGGTCGCACTATGAGCACCGGAGACGAAGAGGGCGCGAAGGACGACGACGTCACCCTCGCCCTCCACCTTGAACACATTGCCGCCGACGCCGACGATGTGCTTGCCTTCCTCACCCGCGAGCACGACGCGAGCGGCGACATCCATCCCGAGACGCTGGGAAAGGCCGCTCGCCTGCAAACCAGTTTGCGCAAGGTGATCCATGCCCTCACCCACCACGAACATTTGGCGATGGGGGCCGACGACGTGTGGTCGCTACTCAACCGGCACCACGAGGCGGGCGAGTACAACCCCGAGTAGCCAGTGCCAGCTGGCCATGACCTTGGCCACTAGCCAGCGTCCTGGCCTGGGACAAGAGTTGGGTCATGGTGGCCTTGACAGATTCGGAGATTTATCTGACGACGAACGCTGCGGCGCGAGCCGAGAAGGCGTTGAAGGAATTTGGGTCCGGTGACACCTCAGTGGTGGCTCTCGACCACGTCACCATGTCGGTCGAGGCCGAACGGTTCACCGCCATCATGGGGCCGAGCGGATCGGGCAAGTCGACCCTGCTCCACTGCCTGGCCGGGCTCGAGCCGCTCACCGGCGGTTCCATGTACATCGGCGACACCGACCTGGTGAGCCTGTCCGACTCCGAACTCACCGTGCTGCGCCGCGACCGGATCGGCTTCGTGTTCCAAACCTTCAACCTGGTTCCCACCATGACGGCCGAGCGAAACATCACCTTGCAGCTCCGGCTCGGCCGTCACCCGATCGACCGGGCGTGGTTCGACACCGTCGTCGACGAACTCGGCCTCCGCGACCGGCTCCACCACCGACCCTCCGAGCTCTCCGGCGGCCAGCAACAGCGGGTGGCGGTGGCAAGAGCGCTAATCAACCGGCCCGACATCATCTTCGCCGACGAACCCACCGGCAATCTCGATTCCAGCAGCGGACAAGAGGTGCTGGGCTTTCTGCGGCAGGCCGTCGACAACTTTGGCCAAACCGTGGTGATGGTGACCCACGATCCGGGAGCGGCCGCTCACGCCGACCGGGTGATCTTCCTGGTCGATGGCCGCATCGTGCACGACCTGGACGGTCCCAACGTCGACTCGATCCTGGGCCAGCTTCGCCGGCTGGAGGCTTGATGATTCGCATAACTCTCGAGAACCTGCTGGCCCGCAGATTCAGGCTCATCTCCACCGCTATCTCGGTGCTGATCGGGGTGGCCTTCCTGGCCGGCACATTCGTGCTCACCGACACCCTGGGCGCAACATTCGACGACCTCTTCGCCGAAGTCAACGAAGGTATCGACGTCGAGATTCGCAGCGCCGAGGAGATCACAACCGAGTTCGGGGTTCCCGTTCGTGGTCGCATCGACGAAGCGATACTCGACGACGTGCTCGCCGCTCCGGGCGTCGAGGCCGCCGCCGGTGCGGTGTTCGGCTACGCCCAATTCGTCGATCCGGACGGTTCCCCGATGGGCAACCCGGGGCAGGGAGCGCCGACCTACGGGTTCTCCTGGACCGACGTCGACGAACTCAACCCGACGAACCTGGTGGATGGACGCAGTCCCGCCGGGCCTGACGAGGTTGTGATCGATGCGATGACCGCCAACGACGGCCCGTTCGCCGTGGGCGACACCGTGACGATCCTGCTCGAGGGTCCGCCCCAGCGGTTCGAAATCGTCGGCGTCGCAAAGTTCGGCCGGGCCGACTCGCCCCTCGGTGCCAGCATGGCCATCTTCGACCTCGACACCGCCCAGCAGGTTCTGGCCGAACCTGGGATGTTCGACGCCATCGACATCGTGGCCGCCGACGGCGTGACCGCAGATGACCTGCGGGACACCCTGGCCGCAGTCGTGCCCGACGGCGTCGAAGCGATCACGGGCGACCAACTGACCGAGGAAGGTCAGAACGCGGTGGGCGATGCCCTGTCGTTCTTCAACACGTTCATGTTGATCTTCGCCGCCGTCGCCCTCTTCGTGGCCTCGTTCATCATCTACAACACCTTCTCGATCCTCGTCGTGCAGCGCACGAAAGAGATGGCTCTGCTACGAGCGCTCGGAGCTCATCGCCACCAGATCCTCGGCGCCATCCTGCTAGAAGCGGTAATCGTCGGGATCGTCGCCTCGGTACTCGGGTTGGTCGCTGGCATCGGAGTCGCCAGCCTGTTGAAAGGGCTGCTCGCCGCCCTCGGCATGGCCATCCCCAGCGGCCCGGTGGTCTTTGCATCTCGCACGATCTGGGTCTCCCTCCTCGTCGGTGTAGGCGTCACTGCCATCGCCGCCCTCGCACCGTCACGCCGCGCCTCAACAGTTGCTCCGATGGCGGCGATCCGAGAGGTGGAGGTCGACGAGTCGGGACGGTCGACAATCAGGATGTTCGCCGGCCTGGCCCTCCTGGCCACCGGTTTGGCCGTGCTGATGTGGGGCCTGTTCGGCGATCCCCCAGACACCCTGGCCGCCATCGGCGGCGGCGTCGTGTTCGTGTTCCTCGCCGTGGCTGCGCTCGGCCCGATCGCCGCGCTTCCGTTCAGCCAGGTTGTCGGTCGGCCACTGGCCCGGTGGCGTGGTGTTCCCGGCGAGCTGGCTCAAGAGAACGCGATGCGCAACCCGAAACGCACCAGCACCACCGCCGCCGCACTCATGATCGGTGTCGGGCTCGTCGCATCGATCTCGATCTTCGCCGAGTCGGCCAAGGCGTCGATCAACAAGATCATCGACGACGCCTTCATCGGCGATCTGGTGATCGACTCCGGTTCGTTCGGATTCGGGGGTCTCAGTCCTGAACTGGCCGCCGACCTGAACGAGCTGCCCGAGGTCGACGCCGCATCGGGGGTGAGGATCGGCTTCGCCGAGATCGACGGCGAACCTCAGACCATCTACGGCGTCGACCCCCCGACCATGCTCTCCATCGTCGACGTCGGGATCAGCGAGGGCGATGTCGGGGATCTGCACAGCGCAGAGTTGGCCGTTCACGACGACTACGCCGCCGAGCAGGGTTGGGAGATCGGCGACACGGTCGATATCGCCTTTGCTCAAACGGGGGTCCGTCCGCTCACCGTGACCGTGCTGTACACCAAGTCCGAACTGACCGGAAACTTCTTCATGGGGAACGAAGCGTTCGAGGCCAACTACCCCGACGTGTTCGACTTCCAGGTCTTCGTGCGGCGTTCAGCCGACTTCACCTCCGAACAAGCCCGCACGGCGGTTGAGGCGGCGGCCGCCGACTACGCCAACGCAGAGGTGCAAGACCTCGAGCAGTACAAACAGACTCAGGCCGACCAGATCAATCAGTTGTTGGGGCTGATCTACGCACTGCTGGCTCTGGCCATCCTGATCGCACTGATCGGGATCGCGAACACATTGGCCCTGTCGATTCTGGAGCGGACCCACGAACTAGGCCTGCTCAGAGCGGTGGGTATGACCAGGCGGCAGCTGCGCACTGCCGTGCGCTGGGAGTCGGTGCTGATCGCCCTGCTCGGAACCTCCCTCGGCGCCGGTGTCGGATTGTTTTTCGGCTGGGCGATGGTCCGGGCGCTGAGGGACGATGGGTTCACCGAACTTCAGATCCCCATCTCCCAGCTGGTAATCGTGCTGGTCGTGGCCGTCGCCGCAGGCGTCTTGGCTGCGACCCAGCCAGCCCGGCGGGCCGCCAACCTCGACATTCTCAAAGCCATCGGCACCGAGTAGCGGACTCCGTCCCGCCAAAACCGGCTAGCGGCGGGCCACGGCGACGACCGGCATCTGGGGGCCGACCGCGCCGGCCAGTTCGTCCACCGAGTCCCGCGATTCATCGCTGACGCCACCCACCACGATCACCTGACGGGCTCCATCGGGACATCCCTTGCCCAATCCACGATCGCTCACCAAGACGGTCGCCAGCCGGTCCGGCGTCAACCGCTCATAGGGCGAGCAGCCGGCGACCGCAGCTACCCGCATCGGGCGGTGACACTGGTCGGCGATCACCCGGCCGATGGCGTCGGCGCCGACGCAGGCCAGCAACAAGGTGGTGCGGGCTGGGACGACCGGTTCGAACGGTCCCGGGG
>JABDJU010000373.1 GCA_013003325.1 Acidimicrobiales bacterium | reverse complement strand
GATCAGGGTGGCGTGGGCATCCTGTCGAGGGTCGGCGGTGTAGACACCGGGGGTGTCGGTGAGCAGTACGAGCTGGTCGGCCTCGACCAGATTGGCGACGAGGGCCGAGAGCCGATCGTTGTCACCGAATTTGATTTCGTCGTCGGCGATCGCATCATTTTCGTTTACGACCGGAACAACCCCGAGGTCGAGCAGTGCGCTGAGTGTCTCACGGCTGCCGAGGTACCGGTGCCGTTCCATCAGGTCGGTGGGCGCGAGCAGTACCTGACCGGCGAGCAGCCCGTGTTCGGCGAGGCTCTCCTCGAAGGCCCGGAAGAGTTTCATTTGCCCGACCGCCGCCGCGGCCCGCAGGAGCTCGAGGCGGTTGGGACGACTGGGGCCGAGGTTGAGCGGGGGCATACCGATCGCGATCGCGCCGCTGGTGACGATCACCGCCCGGTGTCCGTCGGCGCGAAGGTTCGCGATCTCGAGGCAGAGCTTGGCGACCGCTCCGCGGTTGACCGATCCTTCCTTGGTGGCAACCGATGACGACCCGATCTTGGCGACGACGAGACTCATTGGTCCTCTTGGTAGTCGAAGGCGAAGTCACCGATGCGGACCTCGTCACCTTCTCGGATGCCGGCGTTTCGCAGGGCCCGGTTGACCCCGAGGCGCTCGAGTCGGACCCGGGCGTAGTTGAGGGCGTCCCAGTTGGTGAGATCGGAAAGTGCCACCGACCGCTCGGCCTCGCGGCCCAGAACCCGGTAGGCCCCGTCGTCCTCGCGGACGACGCTGACGCCATCGGAAGTGGGTCGGTGGATGATGAACTCGTCGTACTCGGCGACCTTCTCGGTCGCCTGGGCGACGAGTTCGTTGAGGCGCCAGAGAAGCGGTCGGAGGTTCTCGCCGGTCACCGACGAGATGGCGAAGTCGACCTGCAGGTCGCCCCAGTCCTCCGGGCGCAACACGTCGGCTTTGGATCCGACCACGACGCTGGGGCGTTCGAGAAGTTCCGGTTTGTATTGGCCCAGTTCGTGGCGGAGGATCCTGAGCTGTTCAGCCGGCGATTGTCCGTCCACCGCGGTCAGATCGAGCAGGTAGAGCAAAACGCGGGCCCGCTCTACGTGCCGCAGGAACTGCAGTCCGAGGCCGGTCCCTTCGCTGGCACCTTCGATCAAACCGGGGATATCGGCCATCACGAACTCGTTTGAGTCGTCGACCCGAACGACACCGAGATTCGGAACCAGGGTTGTGAACGGGTAGTCGGCGATCTTGGGTTTAGCCGCCGAGACCCGGGAGATCAGCGTGCTCTTGCCGGCGTTGGGGAACCCGACCAGGGCGACGTCGGCGAAGAGCCGGAGCTCGAGCCGGTACCAGATCTCCTCGCCCCGCTCCCCCTGTTCGGCAAAGGCTGGAGCGCGGCGTTTGTTGCTGAGGAAACGGGCATTGCCGCGCCCTCCCTCGCCGCCCTTGGCTGCCAGCCAGCGATCGCCGGCGTGGAGGAGTTCGGCCAGCACCTCACCGGTCTGATGGTCATGAACCACGGTGCCCTCAGGGACCCTGACGATCATGTCGGCCGCTGTCTTGCCGTGTTTGCCGCTTCCCTGACCGTGGGTGCCGTTGCCTGCGATCCGATGGGGGTGATCACGAAAGCCCAGCAGTGACGCCACGTTTGGATCGGCCTCGAGCCAGACCGAGCCGCCGCCACCGCCGTCGCCGCCATTCGGGCCGCCGAGCGCCACATGTGCTTCGCGACGAAACGAGACACAACCAGCCCCACCGTCGCCACCCCGGGCGCACAGGTTCGTCTCGTCAACGAAGTTCGACATAGGGCTACAAAGGCTACTGGCGCCGAACATCCGACCTCGCCACCGCCGACAGCGAAGCGACCCGACCAAAGTCACAGGAGACCAAGCCCAATAACAGCCCCAGAACGTGTCCGTTCGCCACGCACTCCCTCGAGGCGAGCGAAGCGCAGATAGTTGCTCTAGATTCCGGGCGGCTCGATTCGCATGACGGTGAACCCGCTCACCAGCGTGCCATCGCCGGGAAAGAACCCGGTGATCCAGGGGCGGTACATCTCGACGTACACGCCGACCTCGGTGGCGTTGTTGATCGAGTTGTTGCGATTGCGAGCCCGGAACGCAGAGTCCCACGCACTACCACTGCCATCCCAGGTCGCAGCGTTGATCTCAGCCAGATCCAAGCTGGGTTCGCCGGTGCCTGCGTTGCCCGCGAGGTACACGTTGCAGCCGGCGTTGGTGTTCTTAGGAGCGGCCGGCAGCGATGTGATGTCTTTGGGGCTCGACTCGCCGTCGTTCTCACACCCTGCCATTCCGACCGACAGGTCGAAGATGATGACCTTGCGGATTTGCACCTGGGCCGCGCCCGAGGTTCCCTGCGGCACGCCTGCGAGCACGGCTCGCAGTGCCTCCCTATCGGCGTAGTCCTGGGTGGCGATGCTGGCGGAGGTGATCACCCGCGCCCCCTGCCGGGAGGCCTGCACTGCCGATGACTTGTCTTTCCAGGCTCCACCGATTTCCACCATGCCCATCACGATGAGCATCAGGGGAAGGACGACCATGGCCAGTTCGATCAGGACGCTGCCGCGTTCACCTTTATGTCGTCGGATCACGCGGCGCATCAGTTCTCCTCCGGTTCGATCCGGATGATCTTGGTTGAGGTGAGGGTGCTCTGGTTCTGGAAGAAACCGGTGAGGTAGTTGTGCTTGGCTTGAACGTAGATTCCTATGTAGTCGGTGCCTGCTCCGGCGTTGCCGGTGAGGGTGTTGATGCGAACCAGCGGGCACCAGCCCCAGTCGACGTTGGCTGCGACGCCCGTGCACCCGAAGTAGTCGGTGTTCTCAGTGGTGTCTCCGTCGCCGTCGTCGTCGTTGACGTCGATGAGGTTCAGGCTGAAGTCGCCCGGGATGTACACGTTGCATTCGGGGTCGTTGATCTCATCGACGGGTTGGTAGTTGGCGGGATCGGTGTCGAACCCGCGGGCCGAGTGATAGCGGGTCCCGCCACCGAGATCGGGTCGGCATTGGGCCGGCACCTGCGATTCGGGTCCGGCGGCCCGCCAGATGACCATGTAGTCGAGCTGTTCGACGCCCATCGCAGCCACGCCGTGCTCGGCGCTCCGGATGATTTGGAAGTCGGCGGCTTCGTCGGCGCCGTACACCGAGGCGGCTCGGGCTGCCTCAGAGGAGGCGTTGGCGACCGTCAGGTAGTTCCGGAACAGGAATCCCATCTCCATGATCCCAAAGATGATCAGGAAAAACGGGATTGTTACGAACGCGGCTTCAGTAAGCGTTGTTCCACGTTCTTTGGTTCGCGAAGCCCTGGGGGGCGCGGCTGCCATACAGCTCTATCGGACGCTCCTCGGTCGATCTTGACGAACTGGGGGAACTACCTATCACCGGGGAATCTGGGCCGAAAACGAGACCCGGCGACCCGAGGGTCGCCGAGGTGGGGAATATGGTTCTTCTGACCTAGTCGGCTGTGACCACGTCGACCAGACGGCGGCCTTTCCGGTAGCCGAACTTGACCTTGCCTTCGGCGGTGGCGAAAAGGGTGTCGTCGCCGCCCTTTTGTACGTTGACGCCGGGATGGAATTTGGAGCCGCGCTGACGAACGATGATCGAGCCGGAGGAGATCATTTGCCCGTCGTACGCCTTCACTCCGAGTCGCTGAGCGTTGGAATCACGGCCGTTCCGGGTCGAACCGCCACCCTTGGTCTTTGACATGTCAGGCTCCCTTGATCTTGTTGATCTCGATGGTTGCGAGGGTCTGGCGGTGACCGTAACGACGCCGCTGGTTGGTCTTGTTCTTGTAGGTGAACCCGTCGATCTTCTTGCCCCGGAACTCGTCGAGCACAGTGGCTGACACGCTCGCTTTGGCGAGCTGATCGGGGGTTGCGAGCACGTTGTCACCGTCGACGACCAGGACGGGGCGGAGCTCAACCTTGGTGCCGGGCTCGCCGAGGCGTTCGACGGCCAGCTTCTGACCCTCGGTAACTCGGTACTGTTTGCCTCCGGTGGCGATCACTGCGTACATAAGAGGCACAAGTATAGAGGCGCCAAAAACCCGATGACACCACGGGAGGGCACATCGCGAAACCTCTCGAGGCTTACTTGGCAGTAGCCTTTTCGTCGATCAGAAGGCCGCGGCCCTCGCACTGCGGGCAGGTGGTGCTGAGCGACTCGACCAGACCCTCACCGATGCGTTTGCGGGTCATCTGGGCCAGCCCGAGCTCGGAGATCTCGAACACCTGAGTGC
>JABDJU010000292.1 GCA_013003325.1 Acidimicrobiales bacterium | reverse complement strand
GTGCCGTAGCAATCGGTCACAGGCAGAATGAAATTGAGTTCGCCAGGCGGATGACCGTGCTCGTCGTCGCCATCGTTGTGCCATTTGTGAACGGCCTTGTCTTCGGGCAGATGGACCCGGAACGAAGGCTGGTACTGGAAGACGAATGGTTCGTTGACGATCGGAGTGATGATCTCAGCCACGAACGACCGGTAGAGTTCACGAAACGACGGGTCGTGGTTCACGGCCTGATAGAAGGTCTCGTGATACGGCGTCTTGCTCTCGGTTTCGAAGACCAGAGGCAGTTGGGGCATCAGGTCGCTGCGACGGACATGGAGCTGCTCCAGTTCGTCGCATTCGAAGATGTTCGCGACATGACGCCGGAATGGGAATTCCGTGGTGTCGAAATCGAAGATGTCCACCGCGTGTTTCGTTTCCATGGCACCCGCACCACCAATCTCAGTCGCTAGAACCCGAAGGCTCCAAACCGTGCACTGTATGCCTGGTCGCCCGGCCGGTCCAGAGGCGATTCCACCCGCCGCACTCGGGACTTGAGTACCTGACAAACACGGTAGGGCGACGCTCTACCGAGCGAACACGGCGAGAGCGGTGCCGACCGCACCCGCGAGTCGACGAATCGTCGCTGGCGAGTGCAGGTTTCGGCTGTAGACGAACTTCACAAGGATTTCGGACTCTTCCATGTCGGCGGAAACCGCAAGGGCATAGCGCCGAAGGCCGTTCGAACTGTGGGTCTGGATGGCGAGATCATCGACTGTCTGGAGAATACGCGGCGTAGCCAACGGTGCGGGTGCACTCCTTCCCCGATAGTTGAACAACACATCTGCGGATGGGAGCTCGGCGAACTCACCGACGAAGGCTTGGTCGCCGGAGAAACGAAGCAGATCGAAGTTCAAGTCTCCCAGAGCCTTGATGTCCCTGATCTGGCGAAGCGTTTGGTTCATCAGATCGGAAGGATCTGCGGGCGATTCAACCTTGAGAACATAGGGCGAGTAGGACACGAGGAACCCGACCGTACGGGACAGGTCGTCTTCGATCGCGAGGGGGTCCCGCCCGTGCTTCATAACATCGACTAGCTGCACCGGTTGGGAGGTCAGCCCGTGCAGCGCATGGACCAGCCCGGCCAGCAGAATCTCATCAACCCGCCCAGCTGCCTCGAGCGCATGAGCGACGTCGGTCGGGAGCTGTAGTTCTTCTACGAGTACAGAGTCATTGGTGTTGGCCGACCGTGATGCGCCGAAGTCGAGCGGCAGCGTTTGGACCCGATGCCAGGGGAGTGCCAACCAACTCTGAGCGGTGGCGCGGATCTGGCGTGTTTGCGACATCCTCGCCAGGCTCTTGGTCCACTCGCTGTAAGAGGTAGGAATAGGCTGTAGTTCAGCCCCGGTCAGGTAGGACTCGAGGTCTTCCAGACAAATCTCCCAGGAGAGGTTGTCGGTCACGAGATGGTGGACCGTAAGAAGCAACCGATCGGGCTGTCCCGCTCCCAGGGCGAAGTGGGTCGCTTGAAAGACCGGACCGTACTCAAGATCGAGAGACTCCTGTGCCTTCTGGACGAGCCGATCCAGTTCGAGCCACTGCTCGGATGCCGACAGACTACTGAGATCCCGGAACTGGTAGGTGGCCGGGTGCGGACGGTCATCGATCGTCTGACTCCAACCCCGGTCAGAGCGGTGGAACCTGGCGCGAAGCGCTTCGTGGCGGCCGACCAACCGTCGACAGGCCAACGCAACCTCGGCCCGCTGCACGTCCGCCGAGACGGCATACAGGTGGCTGTAGTTCCATTGATCGAGACCCACGGATCCGCGTTCGGTCAGGTAACGCCGTTGACCCGGTGTCAGTGCCGCAGGGCCAGATCCGATCGCCCGTTCGCGACTGCCCAGCTCGCTGGACGACTTGGACTCCAAAGCGGTGCCGAGCTCAGCGATTGTCTGATGGAAGAACAGGTGCCGGGGTGACAACGCCAGGCCAGCACGTTGGGCCATGCTGACGACCCTGATCGCCAGCAGCGAATCGCCGCCAAGCTCGAAGAAGTTGTCGTGGATTCCGAGACCATCAACCTCGAGCACTGTCGTCCAGATTTCGGTGAGCAGGAGGTGAACGCTCGATTCGGCCTCTGCAAAGTCCGAGTCGAGTACGGGGCGGGTGAGCTCGGGCTCTGGAAGCGACTTCTTGTCGATCTTTCCGTTTGGCGTCAGTGGCATCTCGTCGACATGAACGAACACCGCTGGCAACATGTAGCCGGGAAGCGTCTCGGCTAGCGCCTGTCGCAACGCCGTGGTTGACCGTTCGACCGAGGATTGAACATATGCCACCAGCCGGTTCTCGCCGGCGGAGGTTGGCCGAACGACAACTGCCGCCTGATCGATGTTCGCGAGTCGACTGAGGGTTGCTTCGATTTCGGCCAGCTCGATTCGATAGCCCCGCACCTTGACCTGATCATCCAACCGCCGTAGGAAAGAGATGCGCCCATCTTCGCCCCGACGTACCAGGTCGCCGGTCTTGTACAGCCGTCCGTCGTCGGAATAGGGGTCGGGAATGAACCGCTCGGCGGTCAGATCTGGCCGACCGAGGTACCCCTGGGTGACACCACGCCCGCCGATGTGGAGCTCACCTGGAATTCCGACCGGGCACAATTGGAGGTTCTTGTCCAAGACGTGCAGTGTGGTGTTGGCGATGGGCCGGCCGATCGAAATGTCGTGACCTGTTGTGACGAGGTCGCAGCTGGACCACACCGTTGTCTCGGTTGGTCCGTACATGTTCCACAGTTCCTGTACGACCGGGGCGAGCGCTGAAGCCAGCTCGGGTGGAAGCTTCTCGCCACCGCACAGCGCTCGGAATCCCGGTCGTGGCTGCCAGCCGGCGTCGAGGAGGAGGCGCCACGTTGTGGGAGTTGCCTGCATCAGCGTAACGCCGCACTTTTCCAGCAGTTGCGCCAACGCGGGTCCATCGGCAGAGACGTCGTCGGGAACCAGCACCACGGTGGCGCCCTCGATCAGTGGCACGAGCAGTTCGAGAACGTGGATGTCGAATGACACAGTTGTGACCGCAGCAAGACGATCGTCGGCCCCGATTCCCGGAGTCGCAGCCATGCTTGCGGCAAAGTTCGTGACCGCGTCGTGGTGAACCATGACCCCCTTGGGAAGTCCGGTCGATCCCGATGTGTAGATGACGTAGGCAAGGTCATCGGGGGACGGTTTAGCTGTCAGCCGGTTCGGTGATCGTTCGGCAATCTCGTTGCTGTCGCGGTCGATCCTGGCGATCGGGATGTCAAGGTCATCGAGCCCGGACGCTGTCGAACTGGTCGCGATGACGACCTTCGCGCCACTGTCGGAGATCATGTAGCGCAGGCGCTCTTTGGGATAGCCGGGATCCATCGGAACGTACGCGGCCCCCGCCTTGAGGATCGCCAGCAAGGCCACGATGAGGTCGAGGGAACGACCCAACGATAGGCCGACCAGATCTCGTGGTTTCACGCCGGAGGCGTGCAGGTGATGGGCGAGCTGGTTGGAGCGGTCGTCGAGCTGACGGTAGGTGAGATGAAGGCCGTCGTATTCGAGGGCAACAGCGTCGGGGTTACGGTCGACCTGAGCTTCAAACAGCTCGGTAAAGGTCGTGGGACTCAGTGCCGTATCGGTCGAGTTCCACAATCCGAGGAGCTGGCGTTCTTCTTCGCCATCCAGTATCGGAAGTTGATTCAGGTCTGCGTCGGGTTCAGCAACGATCCGGTCGAGGCTGGTCAACAGATGACTGGCCAGTCGCTCGATGCGGGATTCGTCGAACAGAGAATCGTCGTAGTCGATGTCGCACGACAGCGATCCTCCAACTTCGTAGAAGTGAAAGGAAAGGTCGAACTGGCACGCCTGTGGGTCCATCTCGAATCGCTCAACGCTTAGTCCCGGGAGGTCGAGGTTCTGTTGCTCGAGCACCTGCAACATCACCTGGAACACAGGGTTCCTGCTGGCGTCCCGGTGCGGGTGGAGCGAGCGAACGAGCTGATCGAAGTGAACGTCGGCGTTCCCGTAGGCGTCCAGAGCGGTCTCTCGCGTGGCACGCAGTAGGTCACGGAACGATTCGGCGGCGTCGGGCCGGCCCCTGAGAACGACCGTCTTGAGAAGGTGACCGATGACGTGCCGGGCCTCGGCGGTCCGTCGAGACGACACCGAGGTTCCCAGGACGATGTCGCTTTGTGCGGTGTATCGGTGAAGCAGGAACTGAAGCCAAGCAGCCAGCGCCATGAAGAGCGTTGCGTTCTCACTCCTCGCCAAGCTACGGAGGGCATTGGTCGAGTCTTCTGAGACCTCGAAAGTTGCTCGCTTGCCTCGCCAGGTCTGGAGCGGCGGGCGTGGATGATCCGTGGGCAGGGCCAACACGGTTTCCGCGTCGCTCAGGACCTCCCTCCAGTGAGCCAGTTGTTCTGCAGCGTCGGCATCGGAGGGCGCCAGCGAACGCTCTAAGTCTCGGTACTGCATTTGTACCGCAGGCAGGTTGGCCGGGCCGTGGCCGGTCGCTTCGCTGTAGAGAGCGTTGAGCTCATCGAGAAACAGAGTCAACGAGTGATGGTCAACTGCGATGTGATGCGACATGACCAGATAGATCCATCGATCGTCACCAAGGCGGACTAGGAGATTCCGAATCGGTGGTTGCCGCTGGAATTCGAAGGGCTCCTGAAGGGTCTCGAGAAGTATCCGCTGCGATTCGACATGCTGATCGCCCTCGAAGTCTCGAAGGTCGACAACGGTGAACGGGGCCCGGATGTCTTGGTGGACTAGTTGGCGTGGACCATCGGATGTTGCGGTGAAGGTCGTGCGTAAGATCTCGTGCCGGTGGCAGATTGTGTCGACCCCAGCCCGGAGCGCAGCTGTGTCGAGCGCACCCTGGATCTCGAAAACCCCCCAAACGTGTTCAGCGGGGCTTCCTCCTTGAAGCTGGTCGAGGAAGAACACGGCCTCTTGATCCTCCGACAGGGGCAGAGGTTGATGGGGTTCCCGCCCAGGTGTGTCTGTGGCGGTTGCGGTGTCAGGGTCGTCGGCGGCAGCAACCAGTTCTGCCAGCTGTCCGACGGTCGGGTAGCGGAACAGATCGCGAAGCCTGTACTTCAGCCCGGCCGATGTGCTGCTCGAAACCGTGATCATCGCCGACAATGAGTCGCCGCCGAGTTCGAAGAAGTTGTCTGCGGTTCCCACTTGCTCGAGGCCGAGCGATTCTGACCAGATCGTGCACAATAGTTCTTCGGTCGGCGTTGACGGCTCCACGTACTCGGTGCCTCCGGCGGCGCGCGCGATCGTGGGCTCCGGTAGCTTCTTGCGGTCGACTTTCTGGTTGGGTGTGAGTGGGAATTCGTCGAGCTCCACGAACAGGCCGGGCACCATGTAGTCGGGAAGGGTGCGACCCAGCCAATCGCGTAAGTCGGGGTCGTGCGTCCCAGTCTTGTGGGTCGGGATGAAATAGGCCACGAGTTTCGCCTCGCCCCCCTCACCCGTGCGAGCTACGACCACGGCCTGTGACACCGAGGGATGACCGGTCAGAGCAGTCTCGATTTCGCCCAATTCGATCCGGTGACCGCGAATTTTTACCTGATCGTCGAGCCGTCCGATGAACCGCAAGCGCCCATCTCGATCCCAGCTCACCAGGTCGCCGGTGCGGTACATCCGCTCGTGTGGTCTCCCGCCCAAGGATACGGAGACGAATCGTTCCGCATTGAGTTCGGGCCGTTCGTGGTACCCGCGGGCAACGCCGGCTCCACCGATCAGCAGCTCTCCCGGTACGCCGATGCCGACAGGCTGGTCCCACCGGTCGACAACCAGCAACGAAGTGTTGATCAGCGGCGTTCCGATTCTGATGTCTCCAGCGGTGCCGACCGGCTCGGTGAGCGACCAAATGGTGGTTTCGGTCGGGCCGTACATGTTCTGAACCGTTCCAGAGACGGTCTCGGCCAAGACGTGGCCCAGGTCCTTTGGGAGGGCCTCACCGCCGACGAGAAGTAGCTCGAGTTTCTCCAGATGGGCGCGGGTGCTGTCGTCTCCCACGAGCATGCTGGCCATGGATGGCACGCACTGAAGGTGTGTAACTCTGTGTTGTTCCATCAGCTCGGCAATATCGGGAGCTGATGAATCGGTGCCTTGGTTGGCGAGCTGGTGAAGCCGCGAAAGGTGCGGGAGACAGGCAAGGACTGTTTCTTGGGCGACCCCGAAATCGATGAGGCAGGCGACCTC
>JABDJU010000278.1 GCA_013003325.1 Acidimicrobiales bacterium | reverse complement strand
ATCGGTGCTGGTTTGTGTGCGTGGTGGGGTCTCGGTCGCGCTCATCGTCGTTGGCGGCTAAGAACCTCTCGGCTACCCAGCCGACCGTCTCAGCATTGGCTAGCAGGCCGGGCGCACGGGCTCGGTGACGCTCTCACCCACCGAGGGGAACGGCGTCTGCGCTGACACCGAGGTGCTGTGACGTCGGTTTTGAGAAGGCGTCACGGACAAACAGGAGCGGTTGGCCCTGCCGTCGCGCCAGCGCATTGGCGCACGTGTCACCGAAGTTGAGCCCAGCCCGCTCAGCGTGAAGGGCGCGCGATGTACTCGATGGTGGTGTGAGACGATTTGAAGGTGAGGGTGTCCCCGACGCTGTTGGTCGTTGTTCTCGCCGTAGTCGTCGTCTCGTGTGGATCGACGGATTTGACGACGCCCTCATCTGTAGTCGTAGCGGACTCACCGTCGTCCAGTTCGGCGACCTCTGCGGCCGGCCTGCTGGTCAACGAGGGCTATTCACAGGCAGTGGAGGACGCCCTCGGTGACGTCTACGGCGGTGACGTGGCCGACCTGCTACGCGGATTCTGCCGCGAGGCGCTGTGCTCGGTCGACTACGCCATCATCGACTCCACCACTCCGAGCCTGTTCGGAGCAGCGGTCACGGTCCGGTTCGATACCTGGGACGGCCCGGTCACGACCACGATCTCGGTTGGCAGCTTCGAGGGCCGGCTCTCCATAGGCTCCCTGCCGCCTACCTCTCCATGAGCGAGCGAACCCAAGCACCAATCGCCACCCGGGGAACTCAGCACACCAGCCGGAAACCCTTCCAGGTCGCCTCGGGTGGACTTCGGGCTCTAGCCAGTTGGGCTGAACAAATCTAGCGTCGGGTCGTGGGGGTGAACTGCACTCCCATGATGAGGAACGAGGAGGTATGTGATGATGTACGCATATGTGGTGACGTGGAAGAGCACGATCCCAGGCCGCGAGCAGTTGTCGCTGGATTACGGGCTCGAGGTAGCGGAGTACTGGGGCAAACTGGCCGCAGACGGAAAGTGCACCGAACCCGAGATGTTTTTCTTCCCAGACGGCCATGGCATGTGGATGGTCAAGGGAGAGTTCGAAACGCTTCAACAGCTGTGGATGACCGATGAGGGCCAGCACCTGCTTATCAAGGGGCGCTACCTGCTCGAAGACTTCGGCTACGAGTTCGCTCGCACCGGGGACGCCGCCGATCAGTACTTGATGTTCTTCGCCGAGGTCGGCAAAGAACTCGCGTTCAGCTGACCCGGACCGGGCAACCGTTCCAGTACGCAACGATGAAAGAGCTCACTGGGTTTGTCGGTGGGCCTTTCATCGAGGCGGATCGATTCCAGTTTCTGGGTCGTTGTAGGGTTTGGTGGTGCCTGAGATCGAGATCAATGGTGTGCGGCTGCACTATGTCGAGCAAGGCACAGGGCCTGAAGTAGTTGTCTTTTCCCACAGCTATCTCCTCGATTGGAGCCACTTCAAACCCCAAATGCACGCACTGTCGGAACGGTACCGGTGCATCGCGTTCGATCATCGTGGACACGGTGGGAGCGAAAAACCCAAAGACGGCTATGACATGGAGACCTTGTACGCCGACGCGGTGGCCTTCATCGAGGCGATGGATTCTGCCCCGGTACATTTTGTTGGCCTTTCGACCGGAGGATTCATTGGTCTACGACTCGGGTTTCGCCGACCGGATCTTCTTCGCACGCTCACGTTGATGGACACCTCAGCCGAGGTAGAACCGGCGCTGAAGAAGTTCCAGTACAAGATGATGTTGGCGATGGTTGGCGTGATCGGGACCCGCCCGTTCGCGGGATACATCATGTCGCTGTTCTTCTCGAAATCGTCTCCCAGTGACCCGTCCCGGCAGACCGAACTCGCCAGGTTCCGGAAACTCATGGTCGAAAACGACAAGCACGCGATCATCCGGTTTGGTCACGGCATCTTCGACCGAACCGGCGTGCTCGACAGCGTGGGACAAATCACGGTGCCAACCCTCGTCATCGCCGGCGAACAAGACACATCCCAGCCCCCAGCCCGCGCGCAACAGATCACGGATCGGATCCCGAACTCCAAGCTACTGATCGTCCCGAACGCCGCCCACATCAGCAACGTCGACGACCCAGCCACGGTCAACGCAGCTCTGGAGAAACACCTGGCCCGACATGAATGACCCGTATCGGCGAATCGCCAAGTTCTACGACACTCTGGTGGATCCCCCAAACGTAGTCGTACGGAAGATCGGGCTGGACATGTACCCGCCTCGGGAAGGCATGAAAGTGTTGGACGTGGGCTGTGGGACCGGCACCAGTCTGGGTCTCTACCACAACGCCGGATGCGAAGTATCCGGTATCGATCTCTCACCCGCAATGCTGGACCAAGCGCGCCAAAAACTCGGTGACCGCGCCGACCTCCGCCAAGCCGACGCCACCCACATTCCGTTCACCGACAACTCCTTCGACCTCGTAACAACCTTCCTCACCCTCCACGAGATGCCCCCAGCCACACGAACCGCAGCAATGGCCGAAATGACACGGGTAGTCAACCCCCACGGCCGGTTGTTACTCATCGACTTCCGCTCCGGACCCATCCGCTTTCCCAAAGGCTGGCTCTACAAGACACTCATCGTGTCCATGGAACTCGCCGCTGGCCGAGAACACTTCAACCACTACCGCGAGTTCTTCTCCCACAACGGTCTACCCGGCCTGATCTCCGCCCAAGGCCTCACGATCGCAACCGAAAAGATCCTCAGCGCAGGAAACCTCCACGCCTACCTCGCACACAAACCGTAAAGCAAACCGCGTCACAACACTCCGACCCAACGCAGGTCCCGATGTTTGCCCCGGCGAGCGGTACAAGGGCTCTGGCGGTCCCCACACCATCGGCGGACAATCGACTGAGGAAACGAAGAACGAAAGGAGCAGAAATGAACGATCCAATGGCAGAGCTACACGAATCGATCTTCATCGACCGGAGCCCACTCGAGGTCCACCAGTTCGTGATCGACAACGTGGCCATGTGGCAAGCCAACGTCATGGAATACGAACTTCTGAGCGAAAAGCCCGAGAAGGGCGCCCGGTTCAAAATCATCCACAAAGTCGTCGGCCGAAAGGTCGAATCCGAAGGTGAATACACCGAACTAGAACTCGGTAGCCACGACGGACTGCGGAGCCTCAAGGCCCCCGTCGAATGGACCCTGAACCGCACATACGAACCAAGCGGCACCGGCACCATGCTGACCTACCACATGAACGTCGGATCGCTGGGGTCTGCCGCGTCTGGTGGTGACAGGTTGGTTCAGGCAGCGTCTGCTGTCTGAGGGGTCATGATCATCTCGTATTCGTTGGGGGTCAATCGGCCGAGGGCGGCTTGTCGTCGTCGGTGGTGGTAGGTGCGTTCGATCCAGGTCACGATGGCGAGGCGGAGTTCGTCTCGGGTGGCCCACCGTTGACGGTCGAGGACGTTCTTTTGCAGCAGCGAGAAGAACGATTCCATGGCGGCGTTGTCAGCCGCGGTGCCGACGTTGCCCATGGAGCCGACCATGCGATGACGGACAAGGCATCGGTGGACCTTGCGTGCGCGGAACTGGCTGCCCCGGTCGGTGTGGAACACACAACCAGCGACATCACCTCGGCGAGCGACTGCGGTCTCGAGGGCGGCGACCACCAGCCGGGCTTTCATCCGGTCGGAGATGGCCCACCCGACGATCCGGTTCGACCACAGATCTTTGATCGCGCAGACATACAGCTTCCCTTCGTCGGTGCGGTGCTCGGTCAAGTCGGCGAGCCACACCTGGTTCGGGCCGGCGGCGGCGAACTGTCGACGGACGAGGTCGTCATGGGCCGCTGTCGCCGGCGAGGCAGCCTTTCGGTTGCGGCGGGGTTTGCCGAAACGGCACCACCAGCCGTTCTCGCTGGCGATACGCCACACCGTCCGATCTGAGGCATCCCAACCGGCGGCCCGGACCTCGTCAGCGAGGAATCGGTAGCCGAACTCTGGGTCATCGCGGTGGGCGTCGAAGATCGCGTTCGCCAGCCACGCCTCATCCAACTCTGCGTTGGTGAAGGGTTCGTCGAGCCAGCGGTAGTACTGCTGGCGACACAGTTTGAGGACCCGGCACGTCACCGCGACGGGCACACCGTCGTCGGCGAGTTCGCGGACGACCGGGAACATCATTTTGGGCGCAGGTTCGCCTGGGACAGATACGCAGATGCTCGTCGAAGCACTTCGTTCTCTTGTTCGAGCAGCCGGATCCGTTTCCTTGCTTCACGTAGCTCGACCAGCTCATCGCTGGTCGGTCCTGGCTTGTCGCCTCGGTCTCTGGCGGCCTGGGCCAGCCAGTTCCCCAGACACGACTCGGTAATCCCGAAATCGGCGGCGATGTCCTTGATCCGGACACCGTCCTCGCGATTCAACGCCACCCGGACGACCTCGTCACGGAACTCCTTGGGATAGGGCTTGGGCATGGTCAACATCCTCTCTCGTGGCACCTCTCAGCACCACAACTCAGATGTCACCCCCACCCGCGGCAGACCCCAACGATCGGCGCGATCTTGGCCTCGCCACCAATTTCAAGGCGCTTGACGAAAGAGTCGACGCGCCAATAGAGTCGAGAACGTACCAACATAGATCCTCCGGAGGGAAACGACAATGGCCGAAAAGTCGGAAAGACCGCCAGCCGAAGCGCAACCAGCGTTCCCGCCCATCATCACGACCAAGCATACGAAAGTAGTCACTCGGCGCCCGGAGGACGTGCGGATCGGGGAGGTGTTCGAACGGGAAGGTAAGAGCGCCTCATCTGATGTAGAAGTTGTAGAAGTTGTAGAAGTTGTAGAAGTTGTAGAAGTTGTAGAAGTCGTCGAGGTCGTCGGATTGGACCCGCGATTTCTTCCTGAGACCACGAGGCTTCTCGAGTTCCTTCGGGAGTTTGAAGCTCGGCCACAGTAAGAATGGACGGAGTCTGTCCAGCGTTCGAAGACTGCGTCTCAGACCGGTACGTCGACGCTTTCAAAAGCGGACGAGCCTCCGAGTTAGCGTACTCAGATCCCTACTGCTTCGCCTTTCTCGATGACTTCTTTCAGCCAGAATTTTACCAACAAATCTCAGCATCCATTCCCAGGATGGACAAATCGTACACTTCGAGAACTGGCTATGAGATCGAGATATTCTACGAGCCGTATTTCAATAAGGACTTCATTCGACTGATATACGGATCGGCGTTCAGATCGTTCCTGGCCCAACTAGTGGGTGCTGCGGATGTGACTCGACCTCCTAACAAGTATCCCCAACTCCGATCTATCTATGGGAATCAAGGGGGCATGGGAATTCATGATGACAATAGTGCGGGCTACGACGGGGTCGCGTTCTTCAATATCGACGGGGGGAGCGAAGGGGCCGGTGGGGAGCTAGTCATCTGGGAGGGGCTTGGGAAGGATCGCTTCAAGAAGCGTTTTGAGTTTTGCCCTCGCGGCAACTCAGTCTCGGTCATGCGATTCTCCGACGGCTCCTACCATTCGGTGAATTCTCCGAATGGCAACTGGATCCGTTCCAACATTCTGGTCGAGTTGCGCATTGAAGATCAGGTCCGCTCGGGGGGTCACGGCGGCCATTCACCCGCATCAGCGGCCATCACATGACATGATTTTGGGCACCCACAGGGGTCGTCCGATCACGATAGGGTCGAAGCGGTTCCGTCTCGTCTGAAAAGGAGTTGATTCGTGCCCTACGAGATGATTCATGTGAATGAACTCGATGGAGGCAAGGTCCCAAAAGACTCGCTCATCATCCTAGGTCAGATTGATCCTGCAAACTACTTGCGCGGGATTCGCCGAACTCGCCTAGTGAAGCCAGAGGGGCTCGTCGTGCAGTTGTTTCCTGTCGAGATCGATGGGAAGTCACTTCTTGCCGCAATGGGGATCTGCCATTCGATGCCAGAGGAGCTCTGCGAGATTACAATCGACTCTCGGCCTACGCCGGGCTACGACGGAATCGTCCACCACTTCGACTGCGAGTGCACATTTGGCGGAGGTCCAACCGGCGACTCCGGGTGCAAGTTGGTCTTTGCTGGGACGAACCCTGACTGCATCGCCGATGGGTGTGGCGGCGTTTGCCATGTCGTGGGCGGTCCAATGGGAGGACTCGGTAGTCCATTTGCTGTTCAGGGTGCGTGCTTGCCGAGGGCTGACTCCAAGTTGGTGATCGTGAGGAAACGGTTTGGGTTCTTCTTGTCCGGTTTAGGCGATCGGTTGGTGGGCTAGACCGTCAGCCTCGGCATCGTGAACGACTCTTCTTCGAGCGATCTCGGTGGCCCAGGAACGGTCGTCGGCGGGGTCGCTGTGGCGTTTGCAGTGACTTGAGT
>JABDJU010000277.1 GCA_013003325.1 Acidimicrobiales bacterium | reverse complement strand
GTGCGGGGCACAAGGCCCGAAGCTTCGAAGACCAGCACGCTGGAATCGTCGGGGTCGCCGCTGACCGAGCCGTCGAGTCGAGCGCCGTCGACGGCCACGATGACGGCGCTTGCTGAAGGTACCACGTCTCGGTCGAGTCCGATTCGAATGACCTCGGGCGACCCTTGACCGCCCGCCGCGGGGTCTGACCCCGCCACGGAGAGCTCGGGCTGGAGAAGGCCTTCGGCGGAACGTAGGAACTCACCTGCCACGGCCCGACGGGATACACCGTCGGCCATGAGGTTCGACCAGTAGTCCCAACCGGCCACCTCGGGCGGACGGTTGAGGAGGGTGTAGTACAGGCGGGCCACGAACCCTCGGTCGGTTGCGCCGGCCTTCAGGTAGAACTCTTCTGAGCTCAGCATCTCGAGGCCGAGCGCGTCGGCGCTGAGGAAATCGATCAGACCGGTGGACCAGTACGCGAGGCCGGCGTTGTCGGGTGGCCTCTCGAGCACGCGACCATAGAGGGCCGTTACAACGTTGCGACGGTGCTCAATCGAGTCACCGATCGCGGCGATCACACGGCCCGGGGAAACGCCGTCGTCGATGAACCTCGACCAGTATTCAACTTCTGCAGGCCCAGCTTCTCGACCGTGCAGTCCGATATAGGCGGCCGCTACCAGCTCATCGGCATCGATGACATCCTGGGCCGCGGCTGGGGCGGCTGTCGCCAGGAGAACCGCCACTGCAACCGTGGCGAGTCGACTGCGCATCGGGCCGTGCTGGGAGCTGATTACAGCAGCTCGTTGACGGCCAAGATCAGGCGGCTGGAGACCTCTTCTTCGGTGCCGAGGCCGTCGACGGTGACCAGCAGCCCTTGTTTGTCGAAGAAGTCGAGCACCGGCCGGGTTTCCTGCTCGTAGAGAGCGAGCCGGCGCTCGATCGCCTCGTCGGTGTCATCCTCGCGACCGCGGCTCTTCATTCGGGCCGTGACCTCGTCGAGGGGAACATCGAGGTTGATCACCGCGTCCAAGGACTCGTCGCCAAGAATGCTGAGCAGCGCCTCGGCCTGGGGCTGGGTGCGGGGATAGCCGTCGAGCACAAAGCCCGGTCCGGCGGCATCGGGCTCGCTCAGACGGTCGGCCACGATCCCGTTCATGATGTCGTCGCCGACAAGACCACCCGAATCCATCACCTCTTTGGCCCGGAGACCCATGTCGGTCCCGGCCCCGACCGCAGCCCGGAGCATGTCGCCGGTGGAGATATGGGCAACGCCGTAGGTTTTGACGATGTTGACGCACTGAGTGCCTTTGCCGGCACCCTGTCGGCCAAAGATGACCAGACGGACTGTCACTTAAGAAATCCTTCGTAGTTGCGCTGCATGAGCTGGCTGTCGATCTGCTTGAGCAGTTCGAGGGACACTCCCACCCCGATGAGGATGGAGATGCCGCTGAAACCGACGAGGCCGGCTGTGGCGGCTCCTCCTAGGTACCACGCGAGGATCGCGGAAGGAATAAGTGCGACCAAACCGAGGAAGATTGCCCCCGGCAGGGTGATGCGGTTGAGGATCTTGGCCAGGTGGGCTTCGGTCTGAGAACCGGGACGGATGCCGGGGATGAACCCGCCCTGCTTCTTGAGGTCGTCAGCCCGGCGGATCGGATCGAAGGCGATCGAGTTGTAGAAATAGGCGAACCCGACGATAAGGAAGCCGAACAGCAAGATGTACCCCAGGTTGGTGGGGTCGAAAAGGTTGTTGTTGACCCAGTCACGAACGTGGTCGCCCCAGGTCCAGTTCTCACGAAGAGGATCGCCCGATGTCGGCAGCACGTTGACCAGCAAGGTCGGGAGCTGCAGCAACGACGAGGCGAAGATCACCGGGATCACGCCGGCCTGGTTGACCTTGAGCGGGATGTAGGTGTTGCTTCCACCCATCACCCGACGGCCGACTTGGCGCTTGGGGAAGTTGACCGGAATGCGACGTTGGCCCTGCTCGACGAACACGATCGCGACGATCAAGGCGGTCAGGAGCACCAACGCGATGGCCAGCACGCCGTAGCGGGTGATGGTGCTGGTCTCGCCGGCGGCCCACAGCTGGATGGCGGTCGCCGGGAGGGCGGCCACGACCGAGGCGAAGATGATGACCGACATGCCGTTGCCGATGCCCTTTTGTGAGATCAACTCACCCAGCCACATCACCACGGCCGTTCCGACCGTGATGCACAACACGGCGAGGAGTATCCGACCCGCGCCCCCCTCGGGGAAGATGTCGATTCCGCTGCCGGTGCCGAAGAACTGCTCCGGGCTGCGATTGACGAGGAACACGATGCCGGTGGATTGCACGAGGGCCAAAACCACGGTGATGTAGCGGGTCCACTGGGTGATCTTCGCCTGTCCGATCGCTCCCTGGCTCTGCCACTCCTCGAGCTTTGGGATGGCCACGGTGAGGATCTGGATGATGATGCTGGCGGTGATGTAGGGAAGGATGCCGAGGCTGAAGAAGCTGAGGTTGGCAATGCCGCCACCGGAGAGAAGGTTCAGGTACCCGAAGATGCCACCGCTGCCGGAATCGCTGTTGTCGCGGAGGAGCTGGAGTTGGTCGAGGTCGACACCGGGAGCGGGAACCTGGGCACCCAGTCGGTAGATCGCCAGGATGAATATCGTGAACAGGATCTTGTTGCGAAGTTCGGGCGTCCGCAGAACGTTTCGAATCGTGGCAAGCACCCGAACAGGCTAGGCCGCTGGCGACCGTTTTTGCTGGCACCTGGGCAACCCTTCCAGACGGGACCAAAGCCCGTACCGGCCAGCCCAGACCACGACATAGGTTGGAAACCAAGCTTGAACCGGGCGGCCCACCTTCTCGGGAGTCATGACATGGGACGAACCACAAAGACCTCAGCTCCGACACTGGTTGGCGGCCGCGTGATCGACGAGATAGTCGCACCGGTGTCCTTTGGCCGGATCGACGATCGCTTTCTCTGGGTAGCGATTCGCCTGGCAATGCGATGGGACATCCCAGTGCACCTGGTGAACGTGTCCGATTCGATCGACGCCTCCGACCCGCAGCTTGACGGCATGGCCGAAGAGCTGAAGAGGCGGCACGCCGAGCTCAAGGTGCGTCGGACCCACGTGTACGGCCACGACGTGGCGACAGGCATCGCTTCGGTCGTGCAAGCCCACTCTCTGCTGGTCATGGCAACCGACCACGCCGACGAATGGAAGGTCAAGGGCTCGGTCGCCGAGAAGACCCTGTTCCACGCCGGCGTGCCGTTGCTCCTTTTCGGCCCCAACGCCGCAGACCCCGACCTCGAAGGCGACGTAGTCATCGGGCTCGATGGATCCCTGTCGGCCGAAGCCGCCCTCGAGCCGGCGATCGGTCTGGCGACCGCGTTAGGAGTGCAACTCTGGCTGGTTCAGGTGGTCGACACCGTGAGCGAAGGTGACGAGATCGACACCGACATCGTGACCTACATCCAGGACCAGGCGGCGATGGTCGAGGGCCCACCGGTCCACGGCTGGGAACTGATCCACAGCAACGACCCGGTCACCGCCCTCGAAGCCTTCGCCGAGGCGCGCGGTGCTTCATGGCTGGTCGCCGGAGCGCGGGGACGTACCGACCCCTACCGGCGCACGATGGGCAGCATCACCATGGGCCTGGTGTCCACCGCCGCCCGGCCGGTCCTCACCCTGGCCGTCTCCGAGCCAGACCTCTAGGTCTAGGGCTGGCCAGCCCGCCAATCCGGAACGTCGGGAGCATCCTCTTCCCAACTGCGTATGAACACCCGCAGTGCTTTGATCTGCTCAGAGGTGAGGGGGCCGGCGTAGTCGAGTGAGTACGCGCTCATCTGTGAGCCCGGCACCCCGACGGCGATGAGCGTTTCGATCTGGTTGTCCGAAGCCGCCTGGAGGAACTGCTTGGAGTTGAGCGCCGGACCGACTCCCCCTTCGCCGTTGAGGCCATGGCACGACGCACAGTTGAACCCCCACAGGGTCTGACCGCTGTCGGCGAGTGACGCCAGGTTGGTTTCGCGAGCTTCTTCGCGGTTGGTCGGTTCGAACCATCGGTACAACGGAAACACCGCGGCGAGCACGAACATCAACGCTGCTCCGATCATCATCACCCGGTTGGTGGACGCTTCGAGTTCCTCGTCGACTTCGTAGGGCATCAGCTGTGGCTTTCGGTTGCGCAGGACGGACCCCGCGCCGGCTCGTCGATCTGGAGCGAACCCGGCTCGGGCCCGTCCATTCGTTCGCCGGTGTTTATGTAGAGGAGGCCGTCCTCGCCCACCTCGGTCGGATACCGATCCATGCCGCGGGGGGCGGGGCCGGTGACAAAATCGCCGGCCCGGTTGAACACCGACCCGTGACACGGGC
>JABDJU010000270.1 GCA_013003325.1 Acidimicrobiales bacterium | reverse complement strand
GCTCCCCATGGTCGATGATCCCAACCCGATCGCAGAGCCGCTGGGCCTCTTCCATGTAGTGCGTCGTGTACAAGACGCCGATGCCGGTGGCCCCAAGCTGCTCGACACTGGCGAGGATCGAGTCTCGACTCTGAGGGTCCACACCGACCGTCGGCTCGTCCAACACAAGGAGCTGCGGCTCGTGGAGGAGCCCGATCCCGATGTTGAGTCGTCGTTTCATCCCGCCTGAGAAGTCCTCGGCTCGGTCTTTGGCCCGGTCGGAGAGACCCACGGTTTCCAACACATGAGCGGTTCTGTTCGAGAGCGCCTTGCCCCACAGGCCCTGGAGCCGCCCGAAGAACATCAGGTTCTCCGCCGCTGACAGGTCGGGATAGATCGCTAGGTCTTGGGGTACATAGCCGATCGACGCCTGGACCTTCCGCGGCTCGGCGTCGAGATCATTGCCCATCACGGTCACGGTGCCGGCGTCGCGTCGAAGAAGTCCGCACATCATCGAAATGGTCGTTGTTTTGCCCGCTCCGTTCGGGCCGAGCAAGCCATACGTCTCGCCCTGGGCGATCGAGAAGCCAAGATTGTCGACAACCTTGCGGTCATCGAAGCTCTTGCTCAATCCACGACACTGCAACACCGTCTCAGACACACCCCGGCTCGACGGCCGCTCACGTTCAGACATGGCGAGAGTCTCCGCCGCATGAGACCAACCCGCCAGGGCCCAAGGTCCCCGGCGCTCTGGACGGGTTTTACGAAACGGCGGGGCAGGAAGCGCACGTGCCGAGGAGGTCGAGCCGGTGGGTGTCGATGTCGAACCCGGCATGCTCTGCGGCCCGCTGCAGGGCCCGGTCGAGACTCGCTTCGGCACGAGCATCGAGAGAGAAGTCGGCGACGTCGCCACACGTCGAGCAGATCAGGTGGTGGTGATGCTCGGTGAGGTGTTCGGCCAGTTCGTACCGGGCGAAGTCGTCGCGGGTGACGATCCGGGTCACGGCACCGACTTCTTCGAGGATGGTCAGGTTGCGGTACACGCTGGACTGGGGGAGTGACCGGTCGGCAGCGAGGATCTGGGTGATTGTGAGCGGCCCGCCCCCGGTTTGGAGCACCGCGACCAAACGGCGGCGACCACGGGTGTAGCGCTGGTCGGCCTGGCGGAGCAGCGCAGCAACCTCGTCATCGACCTCGGCGTCGATCTCCAGCACAGTCATTCCCTCAGGATATCTGAGAATGAGAACGACTGGGAGTGACTCAGTCTCCGCTGTTCGGCGCCCGCCGATCAGTGGGTGTGATGCGGATCGTCGAGGAGCATTTCGTCGCCGATGCGAATGAACTTCCCACCGAACGCACGGCGGAGGTGTTCTTCGGTCAGTACCTCGTCGGGCGACCCCACGGCAATGGGGCTGGTGTCGAGCAACAGAACCTGGTCGCAGCGTCGAGCATCGTCGAGGTTGTGTGTTGTCACCACCACCGTTCCGCCGGCGGCCACCTCCTCGTCGACCACGTCGAGAATCACCGCGCGCGACACCACATCGAGCCCGGTTATCGGCTCATCGAGCAGCAAGACGCTGGTGTCCTGGGCCAGGCCCTGGGCCACCAGTACCCGCTGGCGCTGGCCGCCCGAGAGCTCATGGAATTGCCGGCCGGCGAGATCATCGACCGCCAGCCTGGTGAGCGCCTCGTCCACCGCGCGTCTGTCCTCGGCGCGGAATCGTCGGAATAGGCCGAGGCTCGGATAGCGGGCCAGCGAGACCGTGTCGCGAACCGTGATTGGGAGACTGCGGTCGACATCGGTTGATTGCAGCACCAGCGCTGGCCTTGATCCGGCGACGGTGGCGCTGCCCGCAGCGGCCTCGAGCGTCCCGGCCAGGGCCCCCAGCAGCGTGGACTTGCCCGAGCCGTTCGGCCCGATCACCGCCAACGACGAACCCGCTGGAATCTGGAGATCGACGCCCGAAAGGGCTACGACTTCGCCGAAGCGGACTTCGAGCCCCCGGGTGGTGATCGCTGGTTCCACTGGGCCAGGGTAGATCGAGTTGGGAACGGAACCGATTCTCGTTCTGAGGTTGTCTCTCGTCGCACCGGGGTTTAGCGTTGTCCATTACTGATACTGATTCTCACTCTGGAGTTGGGATATGAGGTCCTCTTTCAAGGCGCTGGTCGCAACAGTCGCTGGGCTCGCACTAGCGGCAGCAGGCTGCGGTTCCGATGACACTGGTGCCGCCGTTGAGGCCGACACCGAGCGGCCAACAGTCGTGGTGACTACCAACATTCTGGGCGACGTCGTGGAGAACCTGGTTGGCGACGCGTTCGATGTCGTGACGATCATGCCTGTCGGGGCCGACCCTCACGACTTCCAGGCGTCGGCGCAGCAGGTCGCCCAGATTGGTGAGGCCGACGTGCTCATCGTCAACGGCGGTGGGTTCGAGGAAGGTCTCCTCGATGTGATCGAAGCGGCCGAGGGCGACGGGGTTCTGGTCTTCGAAGCCCTCAGCGCAGTAGACACGATCGAGTTCGGCGAGAGCGGCCGCGGAACCGACGAGCACGATGATGAGCACGACCGTGAGGACGCCGATCCGCACTTCTGGACCGATCCTGGCCGCATGGCACTGGCTGCCGAGGCGATCGCTGTGTTCCTCGTTGCCAACGTCGATGGTGTCGATGCCGACGCGCTAGACGCCAGTGCCGATGCCTACGTCGCTGAACTCGAGGCCCTCGATACCGAGGTTGCCGAAGCCCTGGCCCCGATCGGCGAGGACCGCCGGGTGCTCGTCACCAACCACGACGCCCTCGGCTACTTCGCCGACCGCTACGACTTCGAGGTCGCCGGAACCGTGATCCCGTCCGGTTCGACCACCGACGGAACCAGCGCCCGGGAGTTGGCTGAGCTGACAGAGGTGATCCGGGACGAGGGCGTGCTCGCGATCTTCGCTGAGACAACCGTTTCGGACGAATTGGCCCAGACTCTCGCCGACGAGGTTGGCGATGAAATCGCCGTCGTGGATCTCTATACCGGCTCGCTCGGCGAGTCCGGTTCCGACGCTGCCAGCTACGTGACGATGATGCGGACTAATGCGCAGCGCATCGTCGATGCCCTGGCTGGCTGAGGGCACACTGGGTCGCTATGGATGTCGTCTTTGATGCGTTCGAACCGGCCTTTATGCAGCGAGCGCTTATCGGCAGCCTGATCGCAGTCGTCGCTACCTCGTTGGTCGGAACCTGGGTGGTGCTCCGCGGGTTGGCGTTCCTTGGCGATGCGTTGGCTCACGGCGTCATCCCCGGGATTGCCCTCGCGGTGCTGTGGGGATTCAGCCCAATCATCGGCGCGTTCGTTGCCGCCCTCGTGATGAGTGGCCTGGTGAGTGTTGTATCCAACCGCACGATCGTCCGTGAAGACACCGCCATTGGGTTGTTGTTCGTCGGAATGCTGTCGCTGGGCATCGTGATCGTGTCGCGGGCTCGCTCGTTCACGACCGAGGTGACCGCCTTGCTCTTTGGTGACGTGCTTGGGGTCACGACAGACGACATCCGAAACCAGCTTCTTGCCACCGCGGTCGTCGTCGTGTGCACGGCGGTCTTGTACCGGCCGTTCCTGGCCCTGACCTTCAACCGCGACAAGGCCCAAACCCTCGGCATGCACCCGCGTTTCGCTCAGGCCGCGATTTTGGCACTGTTGGCGTTGAGCATCGTGGCCAGCTTCCAGGCCATCGGAACCCTGCTCGTGTTCGGGCTTCTTGTCGGTCCGCCTGCGACTGCGTCGCTGCTCGTTCACCGCGTGCCCGCCATCATGGCCGCGTCGATCCTGCTCGGCGCGCTTGCCGTTATTGCTGGCCTCGTTGTGAGCTTCCACTACGGCACCGCCGGCGGTGCCACCATCGCAGGGTTCAGCGTGCTCGAGTTCTTCGTCGTTCTCGCCGGACGTGAGGCCCTGGTTGCGCTTCGCAGGGCGCGCTACGCTGCGGTCGCCGCCTGATACGGCGGGTACTCGACAGTGGCAGTTCGGGCCCTGAGCAACGAGGTACGCAGCGTGTGTGAGTTCGAGACGGATCGACTTCGCGTTGCCCCCTGGCACGAGATCGCCCAACGGCTCGAGGTTGACCTTGCCCAGGTGATCGCAAGGATGCTGACCGTTCGAGCAACCCTGGGCCTGCCGGAGTCGTGGCAGGGCGAACACACTGTCGAGAGCGCCTCGGACTGGATCGATGACCGCGACGCCGAAGCCTCGATGCTGCTCGTCGTAGAGTCCGAATCCGGTCAGCCGGTCGGGATCGTTGTTCTCGCTGAGGCCCCGATCTCTACGACCGAGGTCGATATTCGGATCGGCTACCTCATCGATGAGGATGTATGGGGTCAAGGAATGGCGACCGAGCTCGTGTTGGGGCTTGTCGCCTGGGCGCGTCGACGGCCTGGAATACGCACGGTCACCGGGGGCGTCGATCCAGCTAACCGAGGCTCGGTTCGTGTGCTCGAGAAGTGCGGCTTCGATCCGATCGGGCCCCCGAATACCGGCGCGCACGAGTATCAGTTGGAGATTCGGTCCCCCTCGGTCGAATCAGGCCAGAGCGCCGATCGTCGACTCGACGAATAGGGCGACTTCGCGCACGGCGTTCGACCGCAGACCACGCTCATTTCCGACGGGCCGCCGTTGTGTGCTACCTCAATGTGCACACGCCGGTACGTCCCGACGCGTTGGCTCGGCGCAAACCCTCAGCCCCCCAACCCTGTCACACCCCCTTGCGATACTTGACTCATGATTTCCTCGGCGGGAGAACTCAAATTCACTGGCCCGTTGGCAGCCGAACGGGCGGTAGCCGATGTCGCTGCTGCCACGTTGCGCCGCCTGGCCCAAATCGACACCACCGACTTCAGCACCGAGCAACTAGCTGAACATTCGTTGGAGATGGTGCGGGCGTCGGATCGTGCTCGCACCGTCGGGGCCCGCTTCATGGCCTATGCCGATGCCAACGCCGCTGCGCTGACCAAAGGTGCCCACACGATGTCTGGGTTGGCCAACAGCGAGTGCGGTGTGTCCCGCCGCCAGGGGGCGAGCCTGAACCTGTTGGGTACCGCCCCCGACCGGTATCCACGTTTCTACATCGCCTTGCTCGAAGGACGAATCGGACCCGGCCACATCGAAGTTCTCCATCCGGTCTGGAAGAAGGTCGACAAGCATCAGTTCAACGCCTGCGAACAGCAATTGGTTGAACTGGCCGAGCTCTGCACTCCTGAAG
>JABDJU010000368.1 GCA_013003325.1 Acidimicrobiales bacterium | reverse complement strand
TTTCCCGGCTACCCGAGCCGCTGCGGCAGGTCAACGAGCCCGTTCTATGGGTGGTCGGCCACGAGTATCCGGCCCCCGCCGAACCATCGGCTGACGCAGATGTGCTGATCAGCGGAGTCGCCGCCTCCCCCGGCATCGCCGAGGGAACGGTGCGGGTGATACGTGGCCACGACGACATGCACCGTCTGACCGACGGCGACGTGCTGGTCTGCCAGGTGACCAGCCCTGCGTGGGCGCCGCTGTTTCCGCTGGCCTGTGCAGTGGTGGCCGACGGCGGCGGAGCGTTGAGCCATGCCGCAATCGCCGCCCGGGAGCATGGCATCCCAGCCGTGCTCGGAACCGCGAACGCTACCTCGACGCTCCATGATGGCCAGCGGATCCGTATCGACGGCAGCAAGGGCCTCGTGTTCGTCGCCGAGTAGTCGACCACATGCGGCGGAAGTGTTGGAGAGCAACACGTTCGACGCACCTCGAGCTCGAATCGACCAGCGGAGGGCCGGTCTAGCTCATGCGCAGTCGGTTGCGACCAACAGCGCCGCACAGACCTGTTCCATCCGAGCGCCGCCCAGCGTTCCCATCCGCTCGATGAGAACACCAACCGAGACCGACTCGACAGAATCGAGGTTGACCGCGCTCGTCAGCGGCACCGGGTCCTCCCCCGGTTCGAGCACCACCTCACTCGGGAGGCCGCGAATCGTGGTTGTGCATGGAGCGATGAGCGCACGCCGCAGCCGCGGAATCGCAGCGTCGCGAGTCAAGACGACCACAGGACGGCGTCCGACTCCGGGGAGTTCACACCACCACAGCTCTCCCCGTTTGGGAAGATCCATCAGCTCGCCCCTGCGGCATCCCGGAATGAGGAGAGGTCTCCCCACTCGTCAGGGTCGGTGATCGGACGGGCGGCGTATGCGGTCTCGTAGGCCTTGTCCAGTTCCGCACGTCGATAGTGGCGAAGCAGTGCCGCCAACGCGGCATCCACCAGCTCGGCGTCATTCGAACCGACACCGGTGCTGCGCGCCTCTGAAAGCAACTCGCTGTCCACCGTCGTGCTGATCCTCGTTCGAGCCATGCGACAAGTATGCCACATCTATGCTACGCACCACAACGAGTGAACCTGATGACCGCTGGCGACATGCGGCGGAAGTGTTGGAGACCAACACTTCCGCCGCATATGGGTTGTGTTCAGCTTGTGCTAGCTGCCGTCGGGATCGGCGACCCGGAACGGCCAGCTCAGCTCTTGGCGATCACCGTCGGTGGTGGCGATCAAGCCAAGGTTGTACTCACCGCGAGGGGTGTCGGCCGCCGGTGCGACCCGCAGTGTCATGGTGCCGTCGGTGGCAGGCGTCAACGTTGCTGTCACACCTTCGGGCACGGTCCCGATGGCCACAACCGTGTCCTCGGGCACCGGTACCGTTACCTCAACCCACTGCCCGGCCTGGATCTCGGCTGAGACCGAGAGGCCCAACTGCTCCAGATCCACAGGGGAAGATTCGCTCGAACCATTCCCGTACGGAAAGCCGAGAAGCGCCCACACCATGATCAGGATGCCGACCGGTATTGCCGCCAGCCGAAGTACGGCGAGGATGTGAGCCCTTCTGTCCTGGTTGGATCCAGGGACATCGGGAAGTGACGCAGATTCATTGACGACGCTAGGGGTCGACATTTCTTTTCTATTCTCCTTGGTGCGGGCACGAACGGGCCCGCAGGGCAGAACACTACCGGCGAACAATGTGTTTGTCAATAGCTATTGCGCATGGACGCCCTCGGCCCACGGCAGGCCTAGCCACCGACACCACATGCGGGTCGATGGAACCCCCGGACTACAACGCCTTCACTGCGTTCTGCCAGGCTTTCTTGTAGTCGAGAACGGCCTTGGCGTAGTTGCCACTGGCGGCGTTAGCTACAGCATCGGCGATGTTGCCCTGCGCCTTCGCTATGTCCTTTGCGTCACCGCCAGCAGCGATCGCAGCGTCCAACTGCCTCTGGGCCAAGAGCCTGTCGGCCTCGACGATCTGATCGATCGCTGACTGCACGTCGACATTGTTCACCTTCTGAAGCTCCTGGACCGCCTGATGCTCCCGATCGAAGACCTGTCCCCCAGTGCCCGGGTCCAGGGTTGCCAGGTCGACCCACCAGGCCGGATTGAGGCTCTGGTCGATTCTGTCGATCGCCTTCTGAATGAACTTGTCGTCTGTCGTGTTGCCGGTGGGCAAAAGAGCCGACAGCTCGTCGATCGTTTCGAGCTTCAGCGACATTGGTGTGTCGAGCTCTAGGCCGATCACTACCGGGTCGTGGTCTGAGGACCGGAATTCGTCGGGGTTGTACAGGCCGGGCTGATTGAAGTCGTTGTAGTCCAGCCCGCGTGGCTCGTCGGCGTTCACATGCCAGAAGTCGGCGCCGCTGACCTGTGAGAGAATCGACGGACTGGCCAAACCGTGGTCGAGGTAGCCGCTCTGGCTGAAGAAGTTGAACGAGTACGCCCCAGCATTGAAGCCGGTACCAACGAAGGACTCGATGAGGTCGGTGTAGCCACCGGCCTCGATGGTGGTGATGGGATCCTCCATCGCATAAGCGTTCAGGTCGCCGATGATCAGGACGTCACCGTCCCCGCTACCGGTGGGGTCGGTGGCCAGATAGTCGACGATCGCCTGCGCTGCTGTGGTTCGGGTCAGGTTGCAGTTGCCCTGGCCATCGCCCGTGTCCGGATCTCCGACGGCGTTGCAGTTCGAGCCCTTCGACTTCAGGTGATTGACAGCCACGGTGAACACTGCTCCCGTGGCATTCTCCGTGAAGGTCTGCACGACCATCGGGCGGTTTCGTGCGTCGTCGAACAGCGGGTTGTCGCTGCTGTCGAGCACTTCGAACCCACCTACCGGCGTCACCGATGCCGGCTTGTACAAGATGGCCTGCCGGATGGCGTCGGTGCCGACCGCACCGGTGGCCACGAAGTCGTAGGTCCCCGGCGCCGTGGCAGCGTTGAGACCGGCCACCAGATCGGCGGTCGGCACATCACCCGGATGGTTCTCGATCTCCATCAGGCCCACGACATCGGCATCGAGCGTGCTGATCGCCGTGATCAGCTTGTCGCGCTGCCGAGCGAATTCAGCTGCGGTGTCGGCGCCGCGGCACCCCTGGTTGCCGAGCGGACCGCAGATCGGCCCGGCGTTGTCGATGGTCGTGAAGTAGTTCAACACGTTGTAGGCCGCCACTTGCAGTCTGCCTCCGACATCGGGAACGTCGGGTCGCACGTTGTCACGGGTGAACGTCACCGGCTGGGTCGGGTGAATCTCGTAACTGCCAAACCCGAAGCTGAGGACTCCGGTCACCCCGGCTACCGAGTCGCCGGTGCGAAGCGTGTTTCCGGCTCCGAGGTAGGGAGGCAGAGGCATTGGATTCGATGTTGAGCTCCCGTCGTCCAGCTGAATGCGGCTCCGGTTGTTGAGATCCTGAAGCGCGT
>JABDJU010000095.1 GCA_013003325.1 Acidimicrobiales bacterium | reverse complement strand
GAGGGGCACCTGAGCGGACCGGCGCTCCTGGTGCGGGCCGACGGAACGTCGCACGTATTTCGGGGGGCGGGAAAGCTCGTCGGCTTCGGCGGCTTTCCGTTCGACCCGATCTAGACGCCGCAGTTCTGAAGGAACTGCCTGGTGTCGGCGTATCCCTTGGCGGCGATCCGATCTCGCATCCTCACCAGTTCAGGAAAGCTCGACAGGAATTGGATGCGCGGGCTGACCGGAGCGGCGACCCGGTTGGAGAACAAGAAGAACTCAAGCGACTCGGAGAAGTCCTCGTACGGATTGGTGGCGGCGTACTTGGTGGGGAAGCCGGCGTTGGCTCGGCAGCGGTCGGCCGTGCCCGAGAGGTCGTGGTAGCCGCCGGCCTCGATGGACGCCAGCTCGGCGTCGGACCAGAATCGATCGACCCACAGGCCCATGTAGTTCGTGTTGGAGACGCAGCCGAACTCGCCACACTCGTTGCTGTCGACACCGGCCGCCGACCGGGTGAGCACATGGCCGAATTCGTGAGCCATAGTGCGCCGGACAAGCCAGGGTTCGAGCTCGACCATCGAAAGGTTCACCACGATCATGAATCGGGTTTGGTCGCGATCCAACGCCGTGGCGTAGGCCAGGACGTCCCGCTGGCTGGTGTTCCTGAAGCCGCCGAAGCCGACGATCGGAGATCGTTCCTCCGCGGTGGTGAAGAGCGTGAGGTTGGACCAGGCGTCGTACACGGTTGGATCATCGACACCGTGGCAGATACCGGCCAGCTCGCCTCCTTCCACGGTGTAGATGGTCGAGAGCGGTCCGAACGCCCTGCGGCCAAGTCGTTCCGCATCGCATTCGTCGACCGATCCGAAGTCGGCGAATCCTGTCACGAACGCGAAGGTCGCGAGGCCGACGACGACGGAGGTGACGGTTGCGCGCACGTGGGAGCATCGGCACGGTCGGCTGATCTCTTCAGTAGCGATTCGGCCTATCATCATGCCCATGCAGGGAGTGGTGAAGTCCTACGACCCGATCACCCGCGACGGGGTCATCATGTGCGATACCGATCTCGCCGATTACGATCTGGCCCCCGATGCCCTCAACGGTTCGGTGTTCCGGATGCTCCGACCGGGACAACGGGTCAACTTCACGCTCAACGATGCGAATCTTGCCACCGGTCTGAACCTCGGGTCCGAAGTCGACATGGGCACACCGGCCTGGCTCGACCAGATCGATTAGGAGCCTGCCCTGGCGGGCTCGACCAGCCGGCCCGAGAGCCACAACACCACAAGGACGCAGGGGATCGTCGCCAGAGCGATCGCCGCACCGACGGTGAATCGGTCGGTATCGGCCAGGATCCCGACGAGGAGGGGAGCGCCGAGCAGGCTGATCCTCGAACCTGCGGTCAGACCACCCAAGGCTCGGCCGGGACGGGGGTGTCGGGCGGCGGCATCGTAGAGCTCGGGGAACATGATCGACACCCCGATTCCGGCGGCGAGCAGCCCGACGTACACCGTGATCGTCCACGGGATCAGCGTTGCCACGAGGATGCCGACGCCGGCCACGGCCGAGGCGCGTTTCAGAACCCGCTGGTGGCCGGCCCGGTGCACGGCTACGTCGCCGGCGAGACGCCCGGCGACCATACCCACGGTGAACGCAACGTACCCCAGACCGGCGATGCCGTCCGACGCGTCGAGGTCATCGGTGAGACGGAACGCCGCCCAGTCGCTGTTGATCATCTCGGGCACGATCGCAGCTGCCCCGAGAGCAGCGAAGAGAAGGGCCACGCCGGTCGCTGATCCCTTCGGCCCGCCGTGTCCTGGGGATTCGGTGGAGGGCCCATCGGCCTCCAGCAGGCCGGGACCGACGTAGAGCAGGGTGCACAGCAGGACTGCGGATGCGACGAGAAGATGAATCCCGAGGGCCACGTCGAGAGCTGCCATGGCGGTCGCGGCCAGGCCCCCGATGACCGTCCCGAGACTCCACATCGCATGCAACCGCTGCATGACCGGCACACGTCGTCGCGAGCTGAGGGCCGAACCCTGAATGTTCATCGCAACGTCGGTGAACACGTCGGCGATCGACAGGACCGTGAGGATCGACAGGAGCACTAATGCGTTCGGAGCCACCGCCACCAGGGGCAGGGTGAAGGTGAGAGCGAGCGCGCCGCCGATCATGACCGTCCGGGTCGGCCAGCGTTCCACCGCCGGTCCAACGCCGAGGCTGCCGAGAAGGCCGGCACCGGTGGCCAGCGCCAAGACGATGCCGACCGTGGCGAGGTCGAGATCCAAGCGGTCGCGGATCCCGGGGAGTCGGGGAACATAAGAGGCCACGACCATTCCGTTCATCCAGAACAGAACCGCCACCGAACGGAGGGCGCGTCGCTGGCGCGGGATCAGCCCGTCCGGTCCGGCCTGCCGAGTGTCAGATCTCGGCTGATCGGAGGTCACCGGCTCAAACATATCGAGGGAGGTCGGCTGAGGAGCGATGCCGCGGAGCCGGGCACTGTCGCATCCCGCGGGTAGGTTGAGGAAGTGGGCAGCCGATCGAACCCGCTCAGCGTGCGCGATCTCCACGAGATCGAGGTGGAGAAGCTTCGCGGGGTCGGCCCCAAACGCAAGGATGCCCTGCAGAAGATGGACCTGATCACCCTCGGCGATCTGCTCACCCATTACCCGCGGCGCTACCTCGACCGCACCCGTCAGGCCGCCATCGCCGACCTGATGGAAGGCGACGAAGCCACGATCGTCGTCAAGGTGGTCCGCACCGACCTCCGCCGTCTGCGGGGCAACCGGGTGATGGTCACCAGCACCGTCACCGACGGTCAGAGTCGGATGACCCTCACCTTTTTCAACCAGCGGTGGCGGGAGCGGCAGCTGCAGCCCGGGCTCGAGGCGATCGTGTTCGGCAAGATGGAGAACTTCCGAGGCCGACCCCAGATGACGAGTCCGGTCGTCGATCTGGTCGGCGATCAAACCGGCAAGATCATTCCCGTCTATCCACAGAGCGAGAAGGCAGGCGTTACGAGCGCTGACCTCGCTCGCTACATCGCCGAGGCGCTTCGCCGCACCGTTACCAACGACGATGCCCGCTCGATCATCGACCCGATTCCCAGCTGCGTCCTCTCGGATCGGGCGATGCTGGATCGCTCGACCGCGATGCACAGGATCCACGTGCCCGAAACCCACGAGCACGTGTCGGAGGCGAGACGGCGCTTGATCTTCGACGAGTTGTTCCGCATGCAGGTGGCGCTGGTCCGGCGCAAACGCCATCTCGAGTCCACCCAGCGGGGGGTTGCCCATCAGGCTCAGGGTCCGCTCGTGAGGGCGTTCGTCGGTGCGCTGCCCTTTCCTCTCACCAACGCCCAACGCCACGCGATCGGAGAGATCGATCGGGATCTCGAACGTCCGGTGCCGATGCATCGACTGCTGCAGGGCGACGTCGGCTCGGGGAAGACCCTCGTCGCGGTGTCCGCCATGCTCACCGCGGTCGACGGGGGCCATCAAGGGGCCCTGATGGCCCCCACCGAGGTATTGGCCGAGCAACACCATCTCGGCATTCGTCGCCTGCTCGAGGGCCTCGAGGTTCCCGAGCCCTCCAGCCTGCTCGGCACCCGTCCGCTGGCGGTCGAGCTGTTGACCAGCCGCACGTCGGCAGCCGATCGCAAGCGGATCCTCGCGGGTCTCGCCGGGGGGCTCACCGACATCGTCATCGGCACCCACGCCCTCTTGCAGGAAAAGGTGCAGTTCCATTCGCTGGGGTCGATCGTCATCGATGAGCAGCACCGGTTCGGCGTCGAGCAGCGGGCGGCTCTGCGCGAGAAGAACGCCGACGGCACCGTGCCTGATGTGCTCGTGATGACCGCCACCCCGATCCCGCGCACTGCGGCGATGACGGTCTACGGCGATCTGGATGTCTCCGTGCTCGGGGAGCTGCCGCCGGGCCGAACCCCGATAGTCACTCACCACGTCGATGCGCCCGGCACCCTCGACGGCGAGCCACCGCTGCAACTGGAACAGATGTGGGCCGAACTCCGTGCCTCGGTAGCGGAGGGTCGGCAGGCCTATGTGGTGTGCCCGCTCATCGACGAATCCGAAAAGCTCGAGGTTGCATCCGCCGAGGAGACCTATCAGCGGCTCGCTGCCCGAGAGCTGGAGGGTCTGAGGGTCGGGCTGATGCATGGCAGAATCCCGCCCGACGACAAGGACGCGGTCATGGACCGGTTCCGACTGGGCGAGCTCGACGTGCTGGTCTCGACCACCGTCATCGAGGTCGGCGTCGACGTTCCGAACGCCACAACCATGGTGATTCTCGATGCCGACCGGTTCGGCATCGCTCAGCTCCACCAGCTTCGCGGTCGCGTCGGTCGTGGCGCTCATGCGTCGATGTGCTGGTTGGTGGCGAGCCCGACAACCGCCGATGGCCAAAGCCGGATCGATGCGCTCGTGGGATCGACAGATGGGTTCGAGCTGGCCGAGGTCGACCTCGACCTGCGGGGCGAGGGGACGATTCTCGGGGAACGCCAGAAGGGCAAGAACGATCTGAAGCTGGCCAGCTTGCGACACAACCGAGAAGTGGTCGTCGATGCTCGCAACGCCGCGATCGAGCTGCTCGATGACGATCCCGAGTTGTCGGCCCACCCCGCACTGGCCGACGAGTTGGTCTTCTTCGCCTCCGATAACGACGAAGCGTTTCTGCTGAAAGGATGACCGTCGCATGAGGATCATCAGCGGCACTGCCAAAGGGAGGAAGCTGAAGGTGCCCGAGTCCGGCACGCGCCCGATCCCCGACCGCGCCAAGACGGCGGTCTTCAACATGATTCTGAGTATCCGGATGGCCGAGGGGAGCGGGGGGTTCGAGGGCATCAGCGTGCTCGACCTCTTCGCCGGATCGGGCTCGTTCGGACTCGAGTGCCTCAGCAGGGGAGCGGCCGAGGTCGTGTTCGTCGAACAAAACCGAGCTGCAACATCGATTCTTGAACAGAACATCGAGACGTTGGGATTCGGCGACCGGGCCCGGATCGTGGTCGGCGACGCGGTCGCCTACGCCGCCGCACTGCCGCCCGAGCAACGCTTCGATCTGGCGTTTTGCGATCCTCCGTACGCCGAAGACCCCTGGCTCGAGCTGCTCGACCACATCCCGGCCCGGTTGCTCGTCGCCCACACCGATACCGACCTCCAGCTGACCGATCGCTGGGAGGAGCTACGCCGCCGGTCGTACGGTCGGCCACAAATTGTGGTTGCTCGTCACATTGGGTAGTGATGGCCCAGGAACCGACGAGCTGGTGCACTACGCTGTGCGCTGCCATGCCAGCCGCATTCGTTCCCGGATCGTTCGATCCGTTCCACCACGGGCACCTGGGCGTAGTTCGCGTCGCTGCCTCACTCTTCGACGCCGTCACCGTCGCGGTGGGATACAACCCGGCGAAACCATCCGGGATGTTCACCGTCGATGAGCGGGTCGAGATGATCGTCGAGTCGACCAACGACCTGGACAATGTTCAGGTCACCAGCTTCGACGGGCTGGTCACATCGGCCGCCCGCGCCCACGGCGCTGACGTGTTGGTGAAGGGCATCCGCACCTCGACCGACCTCGATGTCGAGATGGTCCAGGCCAACACCAATGCACAGACCGGGAACATCCACACCCTCTTCGTACCCGGGGTTGGCGCTGCGGCGCTGGTCGCGAGCAGGTATCTTCGAGAGATAGGAATTCGAGGGGGCGACATTTCCTCGTTGGTTCCCGAACCCGTGTGGTCCGCCATGCAACGAAAGACAGGAGAGCTGGGACAATGACCGACCAACGGACATCGCCGTACGACTATGCCTCGTCCGATGAGTACGCGCCGGTCGACAACTCGGTTCTCGACCTCACCGAGCCTGCCGAGCCGGCCATCGAGCTCGGCGCCAGCGCCGGCGAACAATATGCAGTTCCTGAACTCGAGGCACTCATCGACGAAGCGATCAGCATGGTGGCCGCCGGTCGGCCGCTTCCGATGTCTTCCACCGTCAAGGTCAACCGGGCCGAGTTGCTCGAAGTCCTCGACGAGATACGAGAGGCGCTTCCCGAAGAGTTGCGGAGGGCTCGCTGGCTTCTGAAGGAGAAAGAGGAGTTCCTGGCCCAGGCCCGACAGGAGCGGCAGGAGATCATCGACCAAGGCCGGGCCCAGGTGTCGCGGATGATCGAGCGGCAAGAGATAACCCGCGCCGCCGAAGCCAGGGCTCGCCAGATCGTCGCCGAAGCGAGGGCCGACGCTCGCACGCTCCAGCGGAGGGTTGAAGACTACTGTGACCACAAGCTGGCCAGCTTCGAGGCCGTACTCGAACGTACTTCCCGCACCCTCCAGCAAGGACGCGAGAAGCTTCTCGGAACCGCTGCCATCGAAGGCGACGTGACCCCGAGCCAAGGGGTTCAGGCCAACCAGCCTCCGCCGCCGCCTTCGAACTAGCCGTGGCCAGCAACGGGCAACATCGGGTTCACGTTGGCGCGCTCCGGCAGCGGCTCGGCCAGCGCCTCGACGTCGAGATCGAACAAGACGTACCCGGGCTCGAGGTCATCGCCAGCCGAACGACCGAGGAACCGGTGGTTGGCACGCTCACCATCGAGTCGATCGAGCGCGGGGTGTCGGTCACCGGGGTCCTCGACGTTCCGTGGATGGCCGATTGTCGTCGTTGTCTCGAGCCGGTACGCGGTACCGAACGTGCGGTCGTCGATGAGATCTTCCAGGTGGGTGCCGAACCAGGCGGCGATCTCATCCCCTTCGACGGCGAGACGGTGGTGCTCGATCAGGTCGTTCACGACACCGCCCTCGCTGCCCTTCCGTTGTCGCCGCTGTGCGAACCCGACTGCGCAGGACCGGATCCGGATCGTTACCGGCCCGGGCTCGGTGAACGCCCGGTCGATCCCGATGAATCCACCGAGGCCGCGATCGATCCCCGGTGGGCGGCCCTACAGGACCTCGAACTCGACGAGTGAGCGCGGGACAGTGCCGGTTGAGTAGGTGGACGTAGTGCACGACGGTAGGCTTACCGGTCGATCTAGCAAGGTTTGAGCAATGGCTGTTCCCAAGAAAAAGACGTCCAAGTCCAAGACCCGCAGCCGTCGTGCGTCGGCGTGGTCCATCAGCGCGGCGCCCAAGAGCCGGTGCACCCATTGCGGAGCCATGAAGCTGCCCCACCGGGCATGCCAGAGCTGCGGCTACTACAAGGGCCGACAGGTCGTAGACGTCTAGCCCTGCGTCCAGCGGGAAACGCTCTCAGGTGACCACGGCCCTCCCGATTGCAGTCGACGCAATGGGCGGCGACTTCGCGCCGCGTGCGGTCGTGGAGGGCGCGCTGCTGGCCGCCGAGCGCGACCGGGTCGGGTCCCTGCTGGTCGGAGACCAGAAGGCGATCTATTCGATCGATCCATCGCTGGGCGCTCATCCAATGATCTCGGTCCGCCATGCGAGCGAGGTCATCGCCATGGGGGCCGAGCCCGCATCCAGCGTCCGCCGTATGAAGGATTCCAGCATCGTCCGGGCGGCAGAAGCGGTCCGCGACGGAGCTGCAGCCGGCGTTCTCTCCGCCGGCAACACCGGCGCCGCGATGGCCGCCAGCCTGCTGCGAATCGGCCGGGTAAAGGGGGTGCTTCGACCTGCGATCGCGGTGCCCTTCCCCGTGCTGGGATCCACCCCCTGCACGCTCCTCGATTGCGGCGCCAACCCCGACGCCACCCCCGAAATGCTGGTGCAGTTCGGACAGCTCGGCGCCGTCTATGCCCGATCGCGGTTCGGAATCGAACAGCCGAGGGTGGCGATCCTGACCATCGGCGAGGAGGCGGGCAAGGGAAACACATTGGTGAAGGATTCGGTCGGCCTGTTCGAGACCACCGATTGGGAGGGCCGTTGCGGTGCCCGGTTCGTCGGAAACCTCGAGGGTCGTGACCTCATGACCGGTGACGCCGACGTGATGGTCGCCGACGGCTTCACCGGCAACGTGGTGCTGAAGTCGCTCGAAGGCGGGGTTGCGATCGCACTCGACGCCATTCGTGCGGCCATGGTGTCGACGCCGGAGGCGGCCAGCACCGCTCCGATCCTCGAGCCGATTCTCGATCCCCTGTTCAGGATCCTCGACCCAAACCTCATCGGGGCCGCCATGTTGTGCGGTACCCGTGGTATTTCGGTGATCTCTCACGGCTCCTCCGATGCCGACACCATCGCCAACGCGATCCGGACATCGCACGAGATGGCCGAGTCGTCGATCGTCGACGACTTCCGGGCGGTGTTCTCCACTTCCTGAGAGGGTTCACAGGGTCTGCTCGGAGAACCTCACCACCGGCCCTCACCTGCCGATTGAGTACCGATGTCGCGTTCAATGCCGCTCCGGCGAAAGATCAGTGCTGCCTTCGCGATCCCCTTGATCGCGGTGGGCGTCGTGGTCGGCGTAGGCGTGGCCTCGGCGACGGAGGACCATTCGTCGGCGCTGGCCGCTCGCGACACGTTCGACCGGATCGAGGCGCTGCAGTTCGCAGCCTTGAGTGTCGGCCAGGAACAGCTCGGCGCGGTGCTCTCGGATGAGGGCGACGCCGAAGGTGTCCAAACCCCGCTCATCGAAGCCACCGATGCCGCCCTCGCCGACCTGGCCCGCTTCGGCGACAACGTGGTGACCGATCAGGTTTGGACCTCGCTGTCGGCGGCGCGGTCGACGCCGGTCGGTCGCAACGACAACTATGTCAAGGCGACCGCTCTGCTGCTCGCCTCGGCCCGTGCGATCGAGGTCCGGACGAGCTCAGCCGAAGCGGTCGATCGCCTCAGCGATCTCGACGGGCTGCACCGACTCGTACAGGCCGACAACGACGCGTGGCTGGGCTTCGCAACAAGAACCTCGGACGACTTCCGCTCCTCCGCGACGATCCTCGACTCGTTTGCGGTGGCAGCAGCCACCAGGGCCGACCTCGACGCCCGGACCGCCGACGATCCCGATGGTGTGATCCAGCG
>JABDJU010000242.1 GCA_013003325.1 Acidimicrobiales bacterium | reverse complement strand
ACCCTGCTGGCTGAGTGACATCGGTGACACCCAATCATTTGGTCTCCCATTCGAGAAACCCCTTACCTACGCTCTTCCTATGGACTCCGATCTCGCCCGGGACGCCGATACCCAAGCCGACGGGCCTCACGGCCTCACGATGGATCCCAAGAACTCGGTGATCGCCAGGCTCGGCCTGTTCGCATCGGCGAACTGGAAGCTGACCCTCGCTGTCTGGTTGGCCACGATCGCCGGCGGAGCCTGGGCGTTTCTGGGCGGGTTGGACCGTGAGGGCTTCCCGCCCATCGATGTTCCGATCGCCATCACCAGCGGCGTCTATTTCGTCGACGATGTCGAGACCGTCGACAGCGACGTTGCTGAGCCTCTGGCCAGCATCTTTGCCGAGGCCGAGGGTGTCGAGAGTGTGGTGATGAACGCCAACCCCAACGGCTTCTTCTCGATCATCCAGTTCGAATCCGGCTTCACCAGCCCCCAGGGAGTCGCCGTACTCGAAGACGCGGCGAGTGATCTCCAACTCCCCCCACAGGTGCAGGTCGACTACCAAACGCTCGATGCGGCCAAGTTTGTTGAGACCTACGACATCCTGGTCTCGGTGAGCGGCCCGGTCGGGGTCGACACCGAAACGCTCCAGTCTGAGGCCGAATCGATCCGGGCCTTTCTGGCCGAGACCCCCGGGGTCACGCTGGCCGAGACCAGGGAATTGATCACCGAGGCTCAGGGCGTCGACGGAACCCTCGAGGAGCGCCAGACCCGCTTCTCCCGCACCTTTTTCGAAGGCAACGACGGGTTTACGCCGGCCATTCAGGTCGGTCTGGTTCGCGATGCCGACGACGAGACGCTCGACATCCTGAAGTTCAGCGATCGCATCAATGAACGTCTCGACGACGCCCCCGCCCTCGCCGAGGGGTTCAGGGTCGATGTTACCGGCGACTTCGCTGTCGACATTCGCAACCAGGTCAACAGCCTGATCGGCAACCTCGTGACCGGTTTGCTCGCTGTCACCGCCGTCAGCTTCCTGCTGATCGGGTGGCGGGCCAGCCTCGTCACCGCAGCGTTCATGATCACGGTCATGACCGGCGCCCTGCTGGTCCTGTTCGTGGTCGGCTACACGCTCAACACGATCACACTGTTCGGTCTCATCCTCACGCTCGGCCTCCTGGTCGACGATGCGATCGTGATCGGGGAGTCGATCGACGCGACGAAAGTCGAAGGCGGCACCAAGGAGCGCATCCTCGGCGTGTCGCTCACCAGGGTTGCGCTGGCCTCCTTGGCCGGAACCCTCACCACCGTGCTCGTGTTCGGACCCCTGGCCTTCATCGGTGGAATCCTCGGTGAGTTCATCCGGGCTATCCCAGTCACGGTGATCATCACGCTCATCGCCAGCTACATCGCGTCGATCGTGTTCATTCCCACCATCGGCAAATACGTGTTGTTGGCGGGCGGGCATCCCCGTAACCCGATCGCCGCCCTGGAGAAGAAACTATCGGTATGGACCGGCCGCCTCGCCTCCTTTCCCGCCCGCCGTGGGGCCTTCGGGATCGTCGTCGGCGTCCTGCTGGCCCTCCTCCCGATCATGGCGATCGCCGGCGCCGGTCAGATCGCCGCCGGGCTCGGGTTTAACATCTTCCCGTCATCGAAAGATGCCAACATCCTTTTCATCGAATCGGAGTTCCCACCGGGGACCACGATCGAAGATGCCCAGGCTGTAGCCGAACGGATCGATGAGGTCACGGTGGACGTGCTGGGCGAAGATCTCGTTCGCTCCCAATACGTCCGCGGCAACGTGCGGCGGGCCGAGAACTTCCTCGATCTCGTTCCCTTCGGTGACCGTTCCGACGACCGCAAGGCGCCGTTCCTCAGAGAAGAGCTTCAGAGCGCCCTTTCCGCAGTGCCCGGTGCCCGCGTCACGGTTTCGGTGATCGACGCCGGCCCGCCGGTGCTCGGCCTGCCGTTTGCGGTTCAGATCTCCACCGGCGACGATCCTGCTGCCGCTCAGGCTCTCGCCGACGAGCTGGTCGCTATCCTGCCGGGCCAGATTCTCGACAAATCCGGGGAGACAACCACCGTCGTCACAGCGATCGAATCAACGGCCGGGATTATCTCTCGCAACGGCCCGGATCGATTCATCGAAGTGCGGGCCTCCTACGACAACGACGACTTGACGGCCAACCTCAACGCCACCCAGGAACTGATCGAGAACGACCTCGTACCAGCCGAACGCCTGACCGAGCTCGGCCTTCGCGCCGACGCGCTCGAATTCGACTTCGGTCAGGAATCCGACAACCAGGAGGACTTCGCGTCGCTGGGCACGTTCGGCAGCCTGGCTCTGTTGCTGATGTTCATACTGCTCGTTGTCCAGTTCAGGTCGGTGCTCCAACCGGTCCTGGTGTTCCTGGCCATCCCGTTCAGCTTCCTCGGACTCACCGCCGCCCTGGCGGCCACCGACAACGGCATTAGCTTCTTCAGCGGCGTGGGCTTCATCGCCCTCATCGGTGTCGTGGTGAACAACACGATTCTGCTGGTCGACAGCGCCAACCAAGCGCGACGTTCGGGTCTGTCGCTCGGTGCATCGATCGAGCAGGCGGTGCGGCGTCGTTTCCGTCCTCTGGTCGCCACCGCGCTCACGACCGTGGCCGGCCTGTTGCCCCTTGCGCTGAGCGATCCGTTCTGGGAGGGCCTCAGCTTCACTCTGATGGGCGGACTGCTGAGCTCCACTTTCCTTGTGTTGCTGAGCTTCCCGATCTACTACCTGTCGCTCACCTCAGCGGTCGAGTGGCTGGCTGGCGGAAGCCGGTGGATGGTCGTCGCCGGCGCCTTCGCGGTCGGCGCGACTTTGGCCGCCGTCTTGTCGGGCGGGATCGCAGTGCTCGGCACGATCATTGCCGGGATTGCTTTCTTCCTGCTCCTCGAGCTTGGCCTGACGGCGCTGAAGCGTCGCTTTGGTCGGGGTGACGCCACCCCGGCGACAGCCTGATCACACGTCGATCGAGACAACCTCAACCCGAAGGGTCCCTCCCGGGGCCTCGTAGCCCACGGTGTCTCCAACCTTGGCGCCGAGCAGCGCCTGCCCGATGGGCGAGCCCGGTGACATGACGTCGACCCCGTCTCGCTTCTCTTCGATCGAACCGATCAGGTACGACTCGACGTGCTCGTCGCCCTCGTATTTGATACCGACCACGCAGCCGGCCTGAACTTCTTGGGAGTTGGCGTCGACTTCGACGATCTCGGCGTTTTCGAGCATCACGGAGAGCTGAGCGATCCGCCCCTCCATCTTGCCCTGCTCTTCCTTGGCGGCGTGGTAGTCGCCGTTCTCGGAAAGATCACCGAGTTCGCGAGCGGTTTCGATTTTCTGGGCGATCTCGATCCGGCCTCGGTTGGTGAGGTCGTCGTATTCCTTTTCGAGGCGGACGAAGGCTTCCTTCGACAGCTGGTAGGTCTGGGCCATCCCAAAAACCTACCGTCCCAAGCCCTGGATGAGCATGCAAAGGGTCAGCGGCGACGGTGTCTGAGGGCGAAGGTGGTCCACGCCATCACCATCATGCCCAGAATCCATGCGACGACCGTGCTGACGTCGTTCAGGTAGAACGTTGTGACCAAATCCTCGACCTGGCTGAAGGTTGGGGATCGCCGGTTCAGGGCCGTGTACTGCTCGCGGGATACGGCAAAGGCGATGCTCAGGATGGCCACGACGTAAAGCGCGGCACCGACGGCGACCCTCAGTTCCGGTCCGGCCGGGCCGGCGCCGAGTCGAATGGCGATTGCGATCAACGCGCCGAGAAGGATGGACAGCACGAACACCACCGGGGTGCTCGTGAAGACGGCGTTGACACTGTTCAGGTACCACGCCGCACCGGTGATGACGGTCATGGCGATGCCCGAAAGAGCGCCGGTGACGAGGTCAGGTCGTGTGCCGGTCGGCATGCGCCTGACGGTGGACCGTGTGATCGCCGGTCCTTCAGGCGGTTTCGGCGCGTCCTCGGCCGCGATGGACCACGAGTCGGGCACATTTCGCACGGAGAAATCGAGGTTGGAATCGGACATGGTTACTCCCGGGGTACACCATCTGTGTCGGCCAGAGGCGGAGCACTCTTGAGGGCGTATCGTCTATGGGCTGAACTGTCGCAGAATCACCCCAGCAGGAGGTTTCATGGCAACGCACAAGATCGCAGTGGTCGGGGGAGACGGAATCGGCCCCGAGGTCATCGCCGAGGGCCTGAAGGTGATCGAGGCGGCCGGCGTGGATGTTCAACTCACCAACTACGACCTCGGCGGGGCCCGATACTTGGCAGACGGCACCATTCTCCCTGATGAGACGCTTGACGAGTGGCGTCACCACGATGCCATCTACGTCGGCGCCGTCGGTGCTCCGGGCGTCCCACCCGGCGTGATCGAACGCGGCTTGCTGCTGAAGATGCGGTTCGAACTTGACCTCTACATCAATCGACGGCCTTTCCTGCTGAAAGGTCCCGGCGGACATGATTTTGTGGTGATCAGGGAGAACACCGAGGGCACCTATGCCGGCGAGGGCGGATTCTTGCGCAAGAACACGCCCCACGAAATCGCCACCCAAGGATCGGTGAACACCCGAAGAGGGGCCGAACGGGCCATCCGCTATGCGTTCGAACTTGCGTCGACCCGCCGAGGTCACCTCACCCTGGTGCACAAGACCAACGTCCTCACATTCTCTGGCGACCTCTGGCAACGAGCCTTCGACGACGTGGCCAAGGACTTCCCCGATGTCGAGACCGACTACAACCACGTCGATGCCGCCTGCATCTACTTCGTGCAGGATCCGCAGCGCTACGACGTAATCGTCACCGACAATCTATTCGGCGACATTCTCACCGATCTGGGGGGCGCGGTCAGCGGCGGCATCGGGCTGGCGTCGTCGGCCAACATGGACCCCACGCGGAGCGCACCGAGCATGTTCGAACCGGTCCACGGATCTGCCCCCGACATCGCCGGGCAGAACAAAGCAAACCCGATCGCCGCAATACTCTCGGGCGCAATGATGCTGGACTTCCTCGGTGAAGCCGATGCCGCAGCTGCAATCACCGCGGCCTGCAACGCTCATCTGGACGCGACCGGATCCACCACCGAGATCGGCGACCTGATCGCCGGTGTGGTTCGAGGACACTAGGAGCGAGAGCATGGAGATCAGCCGCGACGCCCACAGAGATCACTCCTGGCCGGCACGAGTCGACATCTTCGACACCACGCTTCGGGATGGGTCACAGTTCGAGGGAATCTCGCTCACCACCGACGACAAGCTTCGCATCGCGGCCCAGCTCGATCACCTCGGAGTGCACTACATCGAGGGCGGCTGGCCCGGCGCCAACCCCCGCGACGACGCCTTCTTCGCCCGGGTCGCCGACGGTGAACTCACATTCGAAACGAGCGAGCTGGTGGCATTCGGCTCCACCCGCCGCCCGATGGGCAAGCTCGACGACGACACCACGCTCAAGAACCTGGTGGCGGCCCGGACCGGTATCTGCTGCATCGTCGCCAAGAGCTGGGATTATCACGTGCTCGAGGCGCTGCGAACCACCCTCGACGAGGGCGTCGCCATGATCGGCGATTCGGTGAAGTTCCTGGTCGACAACAACCGGAGGGTGTTTCTCGACTTCGAGCACTTCTTCGATGGGTTCAAGCGCAACCGGGAGTTCTCGTTCCGCTGTCTCGAAGCGGCGGTGATCAACGGCGCCGAGGTGCTGGTGTTGTGTGACACCAACGGCGGGTCGCTTCCCCACGAGGTCGAAGACATCACCGGCCAAGTGGTCAGCGCCTTCGGAGACACCGTGAAGGTCGGGATGCACACACAGAACGACACCGGCTGTGCGGTGGCCAACGCTGTGGCCGGTGTCCGGGCCGGCGCCACCCACGTGCAGGGGACGATCAACGGCTACGGCGAGCGCACCGGCAACTGCCATCTCACCACCTTTGAGCCGAACATGACCCTCAAGATGGGCATCGAAACGCTGCCGTCGGGTTCGATGGAGCGAATCACCGCGGTGTCACGCCACGTGGCCGAGATCGTGAACCTGCCCCCCAACGACGCATTGCCCTATGTGGGCAAGTCGGCGTTCGCCCACAAGGCCGGTCTGCACACCAGTGCGATCGCCCGCCGCCCCGACGCCTATGAACATGTCGACCCCGCTGCGGTCGGCAATGGCACCCGCTTCCTGGTGAGCGACCTCTCGGGCCGTTCCACCATCGAGCTCAAGGCCAAGCAGATGGGGCTGGAGCTTCACGGTGACCAGCTCACCACCGCGCTCGCCGAACTGAAGGACCTGGAGAACAGCGGTTATCACTTCGAGGCCGCCGACGCTTCCCTGGAGCTGTTTCTGCGTCGAGCCATCGGCTGGCACAACCCACATTTCCGGCTCGAGTCGTTCCGGGTCACCGTCGATCACCGGCCGGGGGAGAAGATGGCCCTCGAAGTCAATCCGCTCGGCCACTTCGACGGGGTGGAGACCGAGGCCACTGTGAAACTGTTCGTAGCCGACGAATCGGGCCGGGAACGCCGGGTCCTCGCCACCGGTGAAGGAAACGGCCCGGTGAACGCCCTCGATGCCGCCTTCCGGTCCGCCGTCGGGGAACGTTTCCCCTCACTCGATGTCGTACGGCTCACCGATTACAAGGTGCGAATCCTCGACTCGGCCTCGGGAACCGGTGCCATCACCCGGGTGCTCATCGACGCCACCAATGGCGAACACCGGTGGACCACGATCGGTGTGAGCGAGAACATCATCGAGGCCAGCTGGCAGGCCCTGGCCGACAGCATCATCTACGCCCTCGAGCTGTAGCCCTCAGAAACGCTAGGTCTGGATCAGCTGGCGCCACCCGGTCTGGTAGTCGGCGATGATCTCGGCGTGAGGGCGTTGCAGGGCATCGTTGGGCACCAGGTCGACGATCTCCCGGCGCTCCCGATAGTGATGTGAACTGGCGACCTCAGGGAACAGGCGCTCGCGAAGCTCGACCAGTTCGGAGTCGGGTGATTCGTCGAGGAAGCCCCAGGTGGTGAACGCCACCCGCAGGTCGTGAACAATCGGTGCGCGCCCGAAAAGCCCTGACCGCTTACAGGCCACCGCCACGCAGCCGGCGACCACGTCGTCGACGTCGAGGGCGCCGAGGTTCAGCTGATCGAGGAACAGTCGGGCCAGCTTCAGGGCGTAGCCCTGATCGGGACCCGGCACTCCGAACCCTTCGCCGGTCGGCTGCTCGCCGGGCAGGTCGCCGGGCCGGTCGGCCATCCACGATCGGTTGCGGCTGGGAGGGGACGAGTAGGTGCGAACCTTCTGGGTGGGATCGGTCGGCACATAGTCGGGGGCAGCCACAGCCAAAGAGTACCGCCATCCCGGCTCGAGCGGGGACTACCGTCGGCCCCATGGACACGCTCTACAAGGTCGTTCTCGTACTTCACATCCTCGCGAGCATCGCTGCCTTCGGCGGGCTGGTGGCGGTGTCGGCCTACAACTCGAGGACGCTGAAGACGACCGCCGGCAGGGCAGCACCGCTGCTCGAAACCACGATCGAGGTCACCAAGTTCGCCCACGGGGCGTTGTACGCGGTGGCGCCGCTGGGCATCGTGCTGGTGTCGCTGTCGGAGGGAGCGATCGAGTTCAGCGCCCTGTGGATCTCGCTCTCGTTCCTGGTGTGGTTTGCGATGATCGGCGTCGCTCATGCCCTTGGCCTGAAGCATCTGAAGGCGGCCGCCGCTCGGGCCGACGAGCTCGACCCCACAACCGACCTTGCCGACGATGCCGAAGCCCTCGATTCCATGAAGAAGATGGGCCTCGGCGACGCCCTCGGCCAACTGCTCCTCGTCGGCGCCCTGGTCCTCATGATCTGGCAGCCATCCTGATCCGTCCCTCCGGGGGCCTCTTGCCTCGCCTTCGGGCCTTTACGTTCGTCTCCTCACTCGGGCCTGTTGGCCCTCGCTTGACGAACCCGGCCCTCCGGGTCGGCCCGGAACAGCTGTCGCGTTGCTCGTATCTCGCAAATCGACAGCCGTCCCTCCGGGGGCCTCTTGCCTCGCCTTCGGGCCACTACGTTCGTAGAGCACTCCCGCTCCCGGGTGACCCGCAGGGCCGGGTCCATGAAGCGAAGGCCGCAGGCCGAAGCGAGAACATGGACGAAAGGACCGGAGGCGAGCGAGGAGGGCCCGCGGAGGGAGAACAATAGGCTGAGGAAGTGACGGTTCGTGTTCGGTTTTCGCCTGCTCCCACCGGGTATCTCCACGTCGGTGGGGCTCGGGCGGCCCTGTTCAACTGGCTCTACGCCCGTCACACCGGCGGCACGTTCATCCTGCGCATCGAAGACACCGACACTGACCGGAGTGCGGATCATCTGGTCGATGCCATCTACGACTCGATGCGGTGGCTCGGACTCGATTGGGACGAGGAATACCGACAGAGCGATCGGGCCGACCAGCATCTCGCCTTCGCCAACCGTCTTCTCGACGAGGGCCAGGCCTACCGATGCGACTGCACCCGGGATGCCCTCGACGCCCGTATCGCAGAACGGGGTGACGCACCGGGGTCCGGCTACGACGGGTTCTGCCGCGACCGAACCGTGCCGCCGGGCGACGGAGTTGTGGTTCGCTTCCGAACCCCTGACGACGGCGTGACCGGTTGGGACGACGTGATCCGGGGCCGGGTCGATTTCGACAACGCGGTGCTGGAAGACTTCATCATCGTTCGGTCAAACGGCACGCCCATGTTCCATGTGGCCAACGCCTACGACGACGCCGACATGGGCATCACCCACGTGGTGCGGGGCGAAGACCTGGTGAATACGACACCGCGAGTTCTGTTGCTTCGGGAGGCGATGGGCTACCCGGAACCGCCGGTCTATGCCCACCTGCCGCTCATCGTGAACGAGCAGCGCAAGAAGCTGTCGAAGCGTCGCGACGATGTGGCGGTGGGCGACTACCGGGCCAATGGTTACCTGCCCGACGCGATGCGCAACTACCTGATCACACTGGGCTGGGGACCTCGCGATGGCGAGGAGATCGCCCCCATCGAACGTTTCATCGAGCAGTTCGAGCTGTCCGATATCAACAACAGTCCCGCCTTCTTCGATGTAAAGAAGCTTCAGCATTTCAACGCCGAGTACATCAGGGCGTTGCCGATCGAAGAGTTCGTCGAACTCACCGTCGATCTTCGACCCGAAGGGGTGTCCAAGGAGCTCTACGAGCGCATGGCGCCGTTCGTGCAGCAGCGGCTCCGGGTGCTGAGCGCCGCGGAGATCGCGCCACTCATGGAATGGATGGTCGGCCCCGCCCCAGAACCGCCGGCCAGGGACTGGAAGAAGGTGATGGGCAAGGACGGCGTGAGCGAAGTTCTCCGGCTCGTGTCCGATCGCCTGGCCTCGGTCGACTGGACCCCTGAGAAGCTGGAGCAAACCGTGTTCGGCGTAGGTGAGGAGCTGAACGCCAAGACCCAGCTGCCGGTGCGGATGGCGGTCACCGGATCGCGTACCGGGATGCCCCTGTTCGAACCGATGGCCGAACTCGATCGCGACGAAGTTGTCGCTCGACTGCGGGCGGCGATCGAGAAGCTGGGGGAGTGACCTTGGCGGGCGTCGACCCC
>JABDJU010000189.1 GCA_013003325.1 Acidimicrobiales bacterium | reverse complement strand
GTCGTGATCAGCCCCACCGTAGACCTGTACCGACTGATCGCCGCTCCCCACCGCACTGGCCCAGGGCTCGACGCCGTGATCTGCGACGAGGCTCAGTTCTACGAGCCGAGCCAGATCGACCAACTTGCACGGGTCGTCGATCACCTCCGTATCGATGTCTACGCCTACGGGTTGCTCACCAGCTTCCAGGGCGAGCTGTTCCCGGGCTCGAAACGGCTCATGGAAATGGCGGACAAGCGGAACGAACTCCAGGTGGAAGCCCGCTGCTTTTGTGGCAGGAGGGCAACGCACAACGCCCGGCTCGTCAACGGCCAGCAGGTGTACGACGGCGAACTGAAGGTGGTCGGCGATACGGGCGAGACAACCGCAGAGGTGTCCTACGACCTTCGCTGCCGTGAGCATTGGTTGGCCGGCAAAGACGATGCGCGCCAGCGTGCACTGTTCGATGAGCTTCGCCTCGATGATCTGCCCGTAGAGTTCGAACATGGCTTCTGAGACCATCCGTGTCGACAAGTGGATCGACCCGATTTGACCCTGGTGCTGGATAACCAGTCGTTGGCTGGTTGAAGAGGTCGCCCCCCACAGGAATCTCGATATTCGGTACCGGTCGATTTCGTTGCGGGTCAAAAACGAGAGCGAGCACGAGGCCCTCGTCTTCACCCACAACTTGCTTCGGGTGATGGAAGCGGTCCGCGCCGATCAGGGCGATGATCGGCTGAAGGACTTGTACTGGGAGTACGCACGGCGGATTCACCACGACCACAAGCACGACTTCACCGCCGCCGATGCGCTCCAGGCTGTCGGAATCGACGTCGGGTATGCCGACGCGTTCGCCGACCCGATCTGGGACGAGGCCGTCGAGACGGAGACCGCATGCGGCATCGAGCTCGTGGGACCAGATGTCGGAACCCCGATCCTTGCCCTCACCTATCAAGACGGAGCCCAGGCATCGATCTTCGGCCCGGTGATGACACCGATTCCCAGCGGACAGGCTGCGCTCGATCTGTGGGATGGCATGACCCGGGTGATGAGCGTGCCCGGCTTCTTCGAGCTCAAACGAACCCGTGACGTCGGGCCTGATCTTGGTCCGCGACCCTGACCGCGTGCGGTATCCGCGACTGCGGATGGCTTCAAAACTACGATCAGAGCTGAAAACAGCAGTCGCGATCGAAGGGATCAACCAGAGTGTTCTTTGTGGGCGTAATCGTAGGACTGGCAATGGCCATGGCCCTCGGCTGGTTGTGGCAGCGACGGGCGCCAAACGGCGTGATTTCGTTGGAGCGCACGGTGTCCGCCCAGTTCCGCAAGATCACCGATCTCGAGCATGAGCTGGCCGAGGCCAAGGCGGCCGGAGCCCTAGCGGTGCGGAACGAGAAGCTTCGCAATGCGCGCGAGTTCAGGCAGTACAAGAGGTTGCTTCGTCGAGCCGACACCGCCCTGGCCCAGGCGAAAGCCGAGCGGGCTGGCGAGATTCTCGAAGCGGCCTAGATCCTACGGGAGCTGCCAGTCGATCGGACTGAGTCCGCGCGCTGCCAGCAGGCGATTGGTGGCACTGAACGGGCGGGATCCGAAGAAGCCCCGCGACGCTGACAGCGGGCTCGGATGGGGAGAGGTCACCGTTGCGTGCCGATCGAGATCGAGGCGTTCGATCTTTCGCTGGGCTGCGGTCCCCCACAGTATGAACACCACACGATCGGGCTTTGCGTTAACCGCATCGATCACAGCGTCGGTGAAGTTCTCCCATCCCTGCTGGCGATGTGAATTGGCTTCACCGCCTCGAACCGTGAGCACGGTGTTGAGGAGCAGCACACCCTGCTCGGCCCAGGGAATCAGTGAGCCTGAAGTCGGAATCGGCAGGCCGAGATCGGTGTGCAGTTCGCGGAAGATGTTCTTCAGCGACGGAGGTGGCGGGGTTGGCGGCTTCACCGAGAAGCAGAGCCCGTGGGCTTGGCCTGGCCCGTGGTAGGGGTCCTGACCGAGAATGACCGCTCGAATCGATGCCAGCGGGGTGAGATGCAGCGACGCGAACACTTCATCGTGGGGCGGGTACACCGGTCCTCGGGCCCGTTCGTCGGCCACGAACTGGTGTAGAGGCGCCCAGTACGGCGCGGAGAACTCAGATCGCAGAACTGGATTCCAGTCGGTTCTTGGTGCCACCCCTCCGTTCTATCCCACCAGTACGATCCGTCGGTGCACTGTGGGATCCTTCGCCGCTCGGGACGACCCGGAGTCGCCTTGTTCGCCGGGGTCGCGTTCCTACTGATCGGTGCCGGGTGCGGGTCCGACGAACGCTCGCCCTCCGGGGTCGATGGCACGACATCGAGCTCTGAGGTTGCTGCCGTCGCCAGCAGTGCGGCCACAACCACGACAACCGAACCGACGACGACGACCGCCGAGCCCACCACGACCACGATCGACCCGGTCGAAGTCGTGATCGAGACGATGACGATGCAGGACAAGATCGGCCAGATGCTCATGCCGGTGGTCCGGGGGACAGGAGTGGAAGCGGTGACCAATGCCGACCTTGCCTACAACACGGCGCTGAGCGGTTTCGGGACGCCCGCTGAAATCGTCGACGGCTACCGGCTGGGTGGCATCATGTACCTGGGCCCGAACGTGGAGTCGCCAGAGCAGATCGAGCGGTTCAGCACCGACCTCCAGCGGACCGCAGCCGAGGTTGGTCTTCTGCCGATGTTCATCGCAGTGGATCAGGAGGGCGGCCGGGTGCAGCGCATTCGCGGAGATGGCGTTACCGACGTGGCTTCGGCGCGGTCTCTCGCCGGCGACGCAGACCTCGTCTACTCGACGGCCCTCATAACCGGACGGGAGATGCGAGACCTCGGTGTGAACGTGGTGTTTGCCCCGGTGGCCGATGTCGTTCGTTCAGATGTCGGCGTGATCGGCAATCGGTCCTATGGCAGTGACCCCGCGGTCGTCAGCGAAATGGTGGAGTCGTCGATCGCAGGGCTTCAGGAAGCGCGGGTTGCGGCGGTGGCCAAACACTGGCCTGGGC
>JABDJU010000182.1 GCA_013003325.1 Acidimicrobiales bacterium | reverse complement strand
CATGTGCGCAACCGGTCTGTGCGTCGCTGGATTGCACAGTGGCATATCGACGGCGGGGACCGATAGAGGGTTGGGAACGTGTGCCTATCAAGTTGAGGTGGGCGGCCGCCGATTCGCGCCCCCCGGTGGGCGAGAGTCCCCAAACCATCGGTCGAACAGTACGGTGAGCGCCCTATGACCCGACCCGATTCACGAGAGAACAACGAGCTCCGGCCCCTTTCCTTCGAACGCGACTTCACCGACATGGCCGACGGCTCGGTGCTGGTGAAGTTCGGACGCACCCACGTGCTGTGCACGGCGTCGGTGGAAGAGGACGTACCCCGTTGGATGCGAAACACCGGACGAGGCTGGGTAACCGCCGAATACAACATGCTGCCCGGCTCCAGCCCGGAGCGAATCCGGCGTCGGACCTCGGGCCGGGACCAGGAGATCCAACGGCTGATCGGACGCAGTCTCCGCGCGGTCGTCGACCTGAGCAAGCTCGGCGAGAGCAGCATCACCGTCGACTGCGACGTGCTCCAGGCCGACGGCGGCACCCGTACCGCCTCGATCTGCGGCGGCTTCGTGGCCTTGCATGACGCCGTGACCCGCCTCGGGCTCGACCATGATCCCTTTCTCGACACCTGCGCCGCCATCAGTGTTGGCATCGTCGATGGCGACGCCCGCCTCGATCTGCCCTACGAGGAGGATGTGAATGCTGAGGTCGACATGAACATCGTGATGACCGGTAGCGGCGGCATCATCGAGGTGCAGGGAACCGCCGAGGGCGACGTGTTCAGCCGAGACGAGCTCAACGAGCTCATGGATCTGGGCCAGCACGGCATCGCCCTGATCACAACCGCCCAGACCGAGCTCCTGGCCACACCGCCTGAGCCTCGACCCGATCGCGGCTGACCGACACCATGAGACTGGTGCTGGCGACCCAGAACCCGGGCAAAGTGGCAGAGATCTCCGATCTGTTGTCACCACTCGAGATCGAAGTCGAATCGAGGCCGGAGGGCCTGCCCGACACGATCGAAGACCTCGACACGCTGGAGGGAAACGCTGCCAAGAAGGCCCGCGAGGTATGCGAGGCAACCGGCGAGCCGGCACTGGCCGATGACACCGGGCTGTTCGTCGATGCGCTCGACGGCGCCCCCGGGGTGCGAACCGCCCGGTATGGCGGTTGGCGGCGGCTGTTGAGGGAAATGATTGGGATCTCACGGCGGTCGGCGCGGTTTCGTACGGTGCTGGTGCTGACCCATCCCGATGGTCGTGACGATGTGGTGGTGGAAGGGGTTGCCGAAGGCACCCTCACCGCCGAGCCGTGCGGTGAGGGCGGCTTCGGTTATGACCCGGTGTTCGTTCCAACGGCGGGCGATGGCCGCACATTTGCAGAGATGTCGAAGGTCGAAAAGAACGCGATCTCACACCGTGGGTTGGCGCTCCGGGCGCTGCTCGAGGCGCTCGATCCGGAATCGGTTGGGCGGTGACCGCATACCTCGGAGTCGCCCGGTCGATTGGTAGCCTGGGACGCTATGACGACCATCCCCGGTATGCCAACCGCTGAGGCCCAGCCCGGCGGTTTCGGCTTCGACATCTACAACCAGTTGCTCAAGGAACGCATCGTGTTCCTGGGCTCGCAGGTCGACGACGACATCGCCAATCAGCTCGCCGCCCAGATGCTGTTCCTCGCCGGCCAGGATGCCGAAAAAGACATCTGGCTCTACATCAACTCGCCCGGAGGATCGGTGACCGCCGGTATGGCGATCTATGACACGATGCAGTTCATCAAACCAGACGTCGCCACGGTGTGCCTCGGTCTCGGCGCTTCCATGGGCCAGTTCCTGCTGACCGCCGGAGCACGCGGCAAGCGCTATGCCCTCCCGCACGCTCGAATCCTGATGCACCAGCCGTCGGCCGGCATCCAGGGTCAGGCAACCGACATTGCAATCCAGGCCGAGAACCTGATCAAGATGAAGCGCCAAATGGCTGAATTGATCGCCCTCCACAGTGGTCGCACGGTCGAGGAAATCGAACGCGACTCCGACCGCGACAAGTGGTTCACCGCCGCCGAGGCCCAGGAGTATGGCCTGTTCGACCGCGTGATCGCCAAGGCCGGCGAGATCTAGGTCCCTCGCACCGAGAGTTCCGTCGCGGTCGGGGACGGAATTTCGGCAGACGTTACCGTTGGGCGTAGGCGGCGGTGGCGAGGGTGCGGAGTTCGGACACCGCCGCAGCCAGCCCGTCGGCGTGACGGAACAGCCAGGACCCTGAGATCAACACGTTGGCGCCAGCTCGGGCGGCGCCTTCGACGGTTGCGTCACTGATACCGCCATCGACTTCGAGGTCGATCCAGTGCTCGGCGGTATCGAGCAGTTCACGCATCGCCCTGACCTTTGGCTCCATGGACGCGATGTACTGCTGGCCACCGAACCCAGGGTTCACGGTCATCACGAGCACCATGTCGAGCAGGTCGAGAACGTGGGCCACCCGGTCGATCGGGGTGTGGGGGTTGAGTGCAACCGCCGCCGAAGCGCCGAGATCCTTGATGAGGGCAAGCGTCCGGTGCAGATGGGCACAGGTCTCTTCGTGCACGATGATCAATCCGCAGCCCGCGTCGATGAAGCCGCCGATCAGGTGATCGGGCTGTTCGATCATCAGATGAGCCTCGAAGGGCACTGACACCGCCGGTCTGACCGATGCGATCACGTCGGGTCCGAAGGTCAGATTCGGGACGAAGCGGCCGTCCATCACATCGAACTGGATGCGATCGACTCCGGCCTGTTCGAGCGCACGACACTCATCGCCGAGCCGGGCGAAATCGGCGGGTAGCACCGACGGGATGATCTTGATCGCAGGCGTGGAAGTGGTTGGCACGGGCTCCAGTATGGGGGAGTGGATGAGGTGGAACTCACCGTCGACCGAATTGCCGTCGGCGGCAAGGGACTCGGCCTCGATTCCAATCGCAGGGTGACCTTCGTGGCCGGTGCGATCCCCACCGAACGGGTGCGGGCTCAGATCACGAGCGAACGTTCCCGATTCGCTGAGTCAGAGGTGATCGAGGTGCTCGAGCCGTCGCTCGATCGGGTCGACCCGAGCTGTGCCCATGCGGTCGGTCCACATCGTTGCGGAGGCTGCGACTGGCAGCACGTGTCCGAGCAGGGTCAACGACGTCTGAGGGTGGCGATGGTGGAAGATGCGCTGCGCCGAGTCGGAAAGCTCGACACCACATCGCTCACGATCCGTTCGGCCCGCAGTCTTCCTGCATCGGCCTATCGCACCGGTGTGCGGATGCTGGTCGATGGGAACGGGAGGCTGTGCTACCGGCGCCGGAGATCCAATGACGGGTTCCGACCCGAGTCGTGCGAGGTCGCCCATCCGCTCGTCGACGGACTGATCCAAGACGCATTGTGTCCAGGGTCAACCGAGGTTTCCCTCCGGGTCGGTGCCAGAACCGGTGAGCGGATGCTGGTGGTCGACGGCGAACCCGGCGAGGTCACCGCGCCGGAGGATGTCAGCGTCGTGCGAGTCGGCGACGGGCCGACCGCTCACGTGCACGAAATCGTCTCAGGCACGCGTCTTCGAATTTCCGCCGGAGCCTTTTTCCAATCGTCTCCCCAGGGCGCCGAGCTGCTCGTCGAGCTGGCCGATAGGGCCCTCCATGGGGTGGATCGATCCGGAGTGCTGATCGATGCCTACGCCGGCGGGGGTTTGTTCTCGGCCACCGTTGGACGGGGCTGGAGTGATTCTGGTTCGGTGATTGCAGTGGAGACGAATTCAGCCGCAGTTGCCGACGCACGGGTGAACGCTCCGCACGCACGGATCGAGCACGCGCGATTTGAACGGTGGAAGCCGGTGCGGGCCGACGCCGTGATCGCCGACCCGGCCCGGGCGGGACTTGCCGCCGGCGGCGCGGAAACGATCGTGGCATCCGCCGCCGCGGTGGTCGTGCTGGTCAGCTGCGATGCAGCTGCTCTGGGGCGTGATGCGGGACTTCTGACCTCTGCGGGCTACGCCGTCACCGACGTGGCCGTGGTCGACATGTTCAACCAGACCAGCCACGTCGAGGTCGTCACCCGGTTCGAGAAGATCAGCTGACACGCAGCCCGTACTCAGGCGAGTGCAGGAAGCCATCGACCAGAGCGTTCAGTGCGACGCCTTCATCGGCAAGGTCGGTCCAGTAGTCGAACCCGAGCGAGTCAGGCGCTCGATCCAACATCCCGACATAGATCATGAACACATCCACCTCAGCACGGACGTCGGTGACATTGCCAACCAACGACAGGCCGGCGGGGCGCTGGCGCCAACGATCGACCTCGTCGGTGGTCGGGAAGCCCTCGGTCGTGGCCAGTGCCCGTTCGGCGTGGGGGCGGATCCGGCCGGCGAACTCTCCTGAGTTCAGGAAGGCGAGGATCACCTCGGAGGGTTGGGCCTGTCGCGTATTCAGCATCGACACCCAATACTCGAGCCCGCCGCGGTCGGCATCGCGTCCCAGGAAGTCGGCGTATTGCTGAGCCACGAAGTCGTCAGCGGATTCAAACGGGCCGATTGCTACCGGACAGCGCAGGTCGGCGGTCTCGGGCCAGGCCAATCCTGGATCGGCGCCCGGCAGTGCATCAGCCTCGTCGACTTCTCGTTCGATGTATTGAGCGGTGACCCACATCCGTCCGTCATGGGCACAGCGCACGTCGACCCAGATATGGCTCGCCCGTTCCGTCATGATGTTGGCCGCGTGGGCCTCCGATGCCGACCACAGTTCGACGGCCTCTGGCGCCGGGTTGAACATCACGAGCGAATTCTCAGCTGCCCACATGTTGCGGGGAAAGTGGTCGAGCAGGTCCATGATGCGGCTGTGGCTCAGTTCGCCGTTCGCTCGCATCGCGTCGCCGTTGACTCCGGCGTAGGGGGCCAGCGCGTCGAACTCGCGGAGCGGTTCGAGCCCGGCGTCGGCCCGGGCGTCGTTGTGGCTTTGGGCAATCCGCGAGGCCAGCGCTCGCTCGACGTCGCTCATGGGCGGCGCCGCGGGGTCAGAAAGGTCGGTCGTGGCTCCGGCGGGGCTGAGCGGGAGAGAAAGACTCAGAAAGAACCCTACGAAAACAGCCAACAGACGGCGGGAAGAACACGATGCAAACACGTCAGTTCTTCGGCGCTGGGTAAAAAAACCTTGAGCATCTGGGACATTGGGTCACAGGTTCTAGCTGCTTCTAGAGCTCTCGAGGTCCCGAAACTCCCCTAGGCATTGGGTGAGAGCCACTCGAGCACGCGGCGCCGAAGCGTGTCGATGTTGAGTCCCGACGACGCGCTCACCCACAGCACATCGTTGGGTTCGAGTCCGCAGCCCTCGGCGAGTTCCTTCTTTCGCTTCTGACGCTTTGAGGCCTTGACCTTGTCGTGCTTCGTTGCCACCACAACATGCGACAAGCTGCTTGCTCGAAGCCAGTTGAGCATGTTGGTGTCCAGCGCAGTTGGTCCGACGAGGCCGTCCACGAGCACGACCACGACGACCAATGACTCCCGTTCCAACAGGTAGCTCTCAATCATCTGTTGCCAGGACGCCTGGGCCCGCTTCGAGGCTCCGGCCGCGTAGCCGTATCCGGGTAGGTCCATGACCCCTCGCCGCGGCGGATCTTCATCGAGCACAAAGAGGTTGAGCAGCTGAGTTCGTCCCGGGGTCTTCGACGTGTGAGCGAGTCGCTTGCGGTTGGCGAGCATGTTGATCAGCGTGCTCTTACCCACGTTCGATCGGCCGACGATGGCGATTTCGGCGTCGAGTTCAGGGAGGCCGCGATGGTCGGTTGCGCTCTGTACGAATTTGAGGTCGAGAGGGCGCACAAAGTCCAGCGTAGGGCGGGTGACGGGTGGATTTATTGTGTTCCTTAAGGCGCCTCCGGAACGAGTCGATAGGAACGTCAATGGAAGCTGCCGACATCATCGCTGCAACGCCCGCTCCGGCGGACAAATCCGCAGTTTTGGCGTCGCTTGGCGCGCTGCTCGAGTCGATCGATATGGAGTCGAGCGAGCTGGCTGAGCACGAGCAGCGCACGGCGAGTTTTGAGCAACAGTTGGCCAGCTTGAACGAGCAGCGGCAGCAGGTGAGCCAGTTCGCCGATGCGCAGGAGCGCAACGAACCGATCTCCCAGACCCTCATCAGTACCTTCGAGTTCCTCATCGCCGACGACGAGCTCGTGACCGAGGTGCGCAACGACCGAATGCTCGGACTGTTCCGTTCGGCCAGCGCCTGCATCATGGTGGCCGACTGGGACGACGACACGTCCGCCCTCACCACCGACTGGGTGGAGAGTTTCAACAGCGTGATCGAACGGAAGATCCGAGACCTTCGCGCCAACTTCTCCGGCTATGCCAAGGTCGGCAAGATCAAATACACCCAGCAGCTTCTCATCCCGTCCGATGTCTTCCGTCAGGCCCACTATGACCGGGCGCCAAAGGAGTACTGGCTTCAGTACGCAGGCTTCAGCCTGGTCGGGAGCGTGCTCACGACCCGGAAGGTCTCGAAACAGCTACGAGACGAAATGGCTCCGGCGATCAGCATTCTCAACGTGGCCACCGGTCGGGAGAAGATCTCGTCGGTGATCCGCCCTGCCGGATTGTGAGTCCACGAAGTGCGGTTCACTGGTAAACGGTTATCGGACGAGCGATAACCTAGTGATCATGAAGCCTCTCATCGGTGTCACCGGTCGACCGACCTATGGGTTCACCTACGACGAGGCGCCGTTCATCCTCAAGGACGCACGCATCGACCTGCACTGGTCGGAGTACTCCGAAAAAGTGGCCGCGTCGGACGGCCTCCCGATTCAGCTCCCGATCGCCACCGATCCGATCCAGGTGGTCGAACACCTCGATGGTCTGCTGTTGACCGGCGGCACCGACGTGATGCCCCAGATGTACGGGTCCACCCCCGGGACGAACTTGGAGCGAATCGAGCCCGAGCGTGACGAGTTCGAATTGGCGGTCCTCGGCGCGGCGATCGAGAAGGGCATTCCGGTGCTCGGGATCTGCCGTGGCAACCAGGTCATCAACGTGCACTTCGGGGGAACCTTGATCGCCGACCTACATCCCGATCGCGGCGAGGGGCACAGCAGCATGCGCTACCCGAGACACATCGGTCGGCACGAGGTCACCTTCGAGGCGGGTTCGACGCTGGCCGACATCTACGGGCCGACCGCCATGGTCAACAGCTTTCACCATCAGTCGGTCGACGTGGTGGGACAGGGTCTCAGGGTGACCGGTCGTACCCACGACGGTGTGGTCGAGTCCATCGAGCATGTCGACAAGACTGTCGTCGGCGTGCAATGGCATCCGGAAATGATGCGGATCCAGGAACCCATCTGGGACTGGTTCGTGAAGGCCTGCAGTTAGCCCGACGCCGGGGTGACCAACAGCTAGGCTGAACGGTTCCTGCCCACGTAGCTCAATTGGATAGAGCAACCGGTTTCTACCCGGTAGGTTCGGGGTTCGAGTCCTCGCGTGGGCGCCACAACCCGCCGAAATTGCGTACCCAACCCACCGATTTCGTTGGCTGGGCACGCCAGAATCGCATCTTGGTGGGCTGGGTACGCAGTTTGCCGGCCTGGTCGGAACAAGGTGGATGGCGCCGGGGTTGAGGACCCCATGACGATTCCTGCGGTCCGAATGAACCATGCCGTGCTGTACGTGTCCGACGTCGCACGAGCCAAGACGTTTTGGACCTCGGCGCTGGAGATGGACGTCGTGGCTGAAATGCCCGGGGCCGTGTTCCTGAAGTTGGCGAAGGGAACCAACGATCACGACCTCGGCCTGTTCCAGGTCGGGCACAGCGGCACCTCGAGCGGTCGTCCGCCGGGGTTGTATCACTTGGCTTGGCAGGTCGACACCATCGACGATCTCGCAGCGGCGCGCCAGACCCTCGCCAACCTCGGTGCGCTCGTTGGGCAATCGAGCCACGGCACCACCAAGAGCGTGTATGCCAAAGACCCCGATGGCATCGAGTTCGAGATCATGTGGATGCTGCCTCAGTCCGAATGGGATGCGTTCGATCGGGGCGGGATCGTGGAACCGATCGACTTCGAGGCCGAGCTGCAGCGATGGTCAGGCGTCTCGACCTCGCGAGAGATCAACCTTCGCTAGGCCATCCCGGCCAGGAACGCGGCTACGTTGCGGCCGATCTCATCCACGGCGTAGCCGCCCTCTTGAACGACGACGGTCGGGACGCCGAGCCCGGCGATCCGGTCGGCCATGGCGGTGAAGTCGTCGGTCTGTATGTCGAAAGTGCCGAGCGGATCTCGGTCGAAGGTGTCGACCCCGAGGGACACGACGACACCGTCGACGTCTGCGTCGGAGATCGTCGCCAAACCCCGGGACAGGACTGCGTTCCAACCGGCGAAGTCGGTTCCAGCGGGTAGCGGCAGGTTCAGGTTTGATCCCTCGCCCGGGCCTTCGCCGGTCTCGTGGTCGTAGCCCGAGAACCAGGGAAACTCGAACGAGGGGTCGGCGTGGATCGATACCACCATCACGTCGGCTCGGTCGTAGAAGATCTCCTGGGTCCCGTTGCCGTGGTGGTAGTCGACATCGAGAACCGCCACCCGCCTCGCCCCGCGGTTCAGGAGACGTTGGGCGGCGACTGCGGCGTTGTTCACATAACAGTAGCCACCGAACTGGTCGGTGCTCGCATGATGGCCGGGGGGCCGGCACAAGCCGAACACTGGCCCCGAGTCGTGCGCTCGGTCGGCGGCGGTGGTCGCCACGGCGGCCGAAGCCTGCACGGCCTCCCAGGTTCCCTCCACGATCGAGCAGTCGGCGGCAAAGCTGTGGTAGCCGAGCTGGCCGAGGAGGTTGTCAGGTCGTTCGGGCCTCATTCCTCGGCCTGGCCATGTGTACCCCATGGCCGCCGGTCCTGGATTGGTGCGCGTCAGCCACCGGGTCCAGGCCGTGGCCAGGAATTCGATGTAGAAGGGATCGTGGACCTGGCGGACCAAATCAAGGTCGACGGGATCGGGCTCGATGAGGTCATGGCCGGCGGCGATGAGGGC
>JABDJU010000173.1 GCA_013003325.1 Acidimicrobiales bacterium | reverse complement strand
GGTGACTACTTCGGGCTAAGAGCGCTTATCAGCGGTGCGTTGGGGTAGCTGGCCAGCGCATCCACGAACGGCACCTGAAGGTCCTTCAGTTCCTCGTTCAGGCCGACCGACTCCCCGTTGACGATGTAGGTGAAGACCAGCTCGACGTCGTCTTCTCGAGCGCTTTCGACCACGCCGGAGAGGGCGGTCACCCCGTTCAGCGTGCCGGATTTGCCGAAGAGCCTGCCGTCGGCGACAGTCCCGTCGTGCTTGATCGCAAGGCTGCCCCGCTCACCACCGATCGAGAGGCTTTGCACCAGGACGCTGTCGGCGCCCGCCCGACCGAGTAGCTCGGCCACCAACCCGCAGGTCAGCCGGTTCGACTCGGAGAGACCCGAGCCGTCGACGATGTTCACCCCGGAAAGATCGAAGCGCTGGAGTTCGAGAATCGACCGGATCTCGGCCGCACCGGCCGCGATCGACCCGATGCCCCGCTCGTCCCGACCGAGATATTTGGTCAGCATCTCCGCCCCGTAGTTGTTGGAGTACGAGTTGATGTGGGTCACCACGTCCTCCAACGGCGGCGAGGTAAGCGTTGCGATCACCGCCGCCTGGGTCGGCGCCGGCGACACGTCGGTACCGCCCTGCACCGTTATCCCACGCTCGTCGAGCAGCGAAAGAAAGACCTGGGCCGCGTTGCCGGCCGGGTCGACCGATGCGGTCCGACCCCGGAACGATCCGGCGAACTCGGCCGGCCAGTCGGCGAAGCCTTCGTTGACAGCGAGCGACGACAGGGGGCCTGACTGATTCGACACGATCAGACGCTCCGCCCACGGTCCGTACCGTTCGCCGTCGAAAAGCGATTCGTCACCGACAACGCCGCCGGAGACTTCTCTCACGCCGGCGTTCACCACCGCATCTGCCAACTCCTCGAGGGAGGAGAAGTAGCGGCCTTCTTGATCATCGCCGTACTGGGATCTCCAATCCTGGGTCGTGAGGAATGGATCCCCGCCACCGATCAGATAGAGATCGCCGTCGATCAACCCATTCTGAACCGGTGATGAAGCCCCAACCCTGGTCTCAAAGGTGTGTTCGGGACCGTACTGGCTGAGGGCGGCGTAGGTTGTCAGCAGCTTCTGGTTGCTGGCCGGAACCAGCGACAGGAACGCATTCGTACTGTTGAGAACCCGGTCGTCCTCGCTGACCACCAGGCAGGTCGCCTGCCCAGAGGGTCCGAGTATCTTCTCGATTTCGGGGACCAGCGCCTCGTCGGCCAGCGGTCGTTGGAGCGTTTCGGGAACCCGGCGGGCCGACAGGATCGGTGTCTCCAGGTCGGATCGGTACTCGATGGCCGGCAGAGATTCGGCGTCGATCGTCGCCCCCTGGCTGTACCGCCAGGAGAACCCGGACAACAGGGCGAGAGCAACCATCGGAACCACCGCTCGCCACGGGATCAGTTCGAGGGTGGAGGCGGGCTGGGGCGCGGTCCGGCGGTCGGGACGGCGGGCCTGCCCTTGGCGCTGCTGAACACGGCGGTCGGTTCCGGTCCTGCGGTCCTCCATCGCTTGCGAGGGTAGTAGAGGACCGGCCTCGCATCGGGTAGGGCACGGGACCCTGAGCCCGGCGGCGAGGTCGATCAGGAGACGACCCGGCGCCGGGCGTACCTCCACATGGCGTCCAGGCAGGCGACAGCTCGACCCGCTGACGGATAGCAGAGACGACCCGAGGCCCGGATCATCGCCGGACCGGGATTGTTCGGGTTCGACTGGGCGAGCTCGGTCGCGACCAAGATCGGCTTGCCGGTGCTCTCCGAAGCCTCGACGGCAGCCGACGCAAAGCGGGCGTCCTGGCGTTCGTGATAGTCGACGATCCTGTCGATTCCGTGTTCGGGGTAGAACGGACCGGATCGAAACAACTCCGCCTGGTTGGCCTGAATCCCCATGCCCAGGTAGAGGACGGCGTCCACCGAGTCGTGACCGGCGACCAACTTCAGGAGCGTAGGGATGGTGTCCCTGGTCTCTCCGCCGGCGAGGTCGATCGGGTTCGACTTGCTCCATCGCGGCGGAAGATACTCATCGATTGCGGCCCGCAGATCCGTGGGAAGCTCGAGCAACCGAAGGTCGCTGTTGGTTACCGCATCGGCGGCCACGACCCCCCATCCCCCGGCGGCGGTGATGATGGCGACCCGATTGCCGGCCGGAAGCGGTTGGGTGGCAAACGAGGCTGCGATCTCGAAGGCCTGCTCCGGATCGCTGGCCCGCACGGCGCCGGCCGAACGAAGCGCACCGTCGAAGACTCGATCATCGCTCGCCAGTGAGCCGGTGTGGGACGCCGCAGCCTGCGCTCCGCCGCTGGTCGCTCCCCCTTTCACCACGACGACCGGGATCTTGTCGCTCACGCCGGCCAGGCGTTCTGCGAAGCTACGACCGTCGGCGAGCCCTTCGACATAGGCGAGACCGACCGTGGTCGCGGGATCGTCGGCGTAGTACTCCAAGTAATCGATGACCCCGAGCATCGCCGCATTCCCGGCGCTCACAGCCCGAGATACTCCGACGCCGCTGGCGTGGGACAGGTTCATGAACGACGACACGAGATTGCCGCTCTGGCTGGCGATTCCGATTGTTCCCGCCGGCGGGTAGGGCGCCACGATCTGAGCACAGAGCCGCGAGGGCGTACTCACCACACCTTGACCGTTGGGCCCGGCGATCACGATTCCCAGCTCCTCGGCCAACTCGATAAGGGAGTGCTGCAACCGCTCACCGGACTCGCCGGCCTCGCCGTAGCCGGCCGAGGTGATGAACGCCGCACCGATGCCGCGCCTCGCGCATTCTCCGAGCACCTCCTCGTTCGCCGACGCCGGCGTACACAAAAACGCCATATCAAAGATCTGATCGTCGGGAAGATCGGCAATCGAGGGCACCGTGTCGATGCCGAGAACAGAAACGGCCTCCCGATTCGTCGCCCCGACCGGGCCCGAAAAGCCGTTGGCCAGGATGTTGTGAAGCGCCACGAATCCGAACTTGCCCGGGTGTGATGATGCTCCGGCAACAACCACTCCGCGCGGATCGAACAGCGCCGTCAGATCACGATCGGCCGCGGTGTCGGTTCGGTCGACCGACAGCGGCGAGTCGCGGACCTCGATGAGCGCATCGACGGCGACCGGCTTTCCCCGGTCGATCAGGACCGGGTTCAGATCGATCGACACGACGTCGGATCCCAGCCCCGCCTGACCCAGCGCCACCAGAAGATCGGCCAGCCCTTCCCGATCCACCGCCGGCTCACCCCGGACCCCGTCGAGCAAGGCGGGCAGACCGAACGATTCCACCATCTCGTAGGCGGTCGCACGGTCGAGCGGGGCCAGCCGAATTTGCGCCTCCCCGAGCGCCTCGGTGAGCACACCACCCACGCCGAAGAGGACGCACGGCCCGAACTGCTCGTCGACGGTGACGCCGGCGATGAACTCTCTCATGGTCGACAGCTGAGGGGCGATCAACACGCTGACGTCGCCGTCTTGGGGCCGGGCGGCGGCAAACAGTTCGGCGGCGGCGGATTCAACCTCGTCGACCGAATCGAGCCCGAGGCGTACCAGGCCCCGCTCGGTCTTGTGGGCGATGGAGTCGCCGTTCAACTTGACCACCACAGGGAATCCGAGTTCGGAAGCTGCCGATGCCGCCTCGCCCGGAGACAGGGCCTCCCGTTCGGGTGCAAACACCACACCAAAGGACGACAACCTTCGTTTCGATTCGAGTTCGGACAGGGTGCTCATCGTCACCGAACGTACCGGGACCGATCGAAGGAAAGGAAAACCTCACCCCCGGTCTACGCTTTGGGTGGTGGCCGACCCGTCGACCCGAGAGCACATACTGATAGAGGCTCGGCACTGCTTTGCCGCTCAGGGCTTCGAGGGAACCTCGCTCAACGACATCGCAGCCGGGGTTGGTATCAGACGGCCCAGCCTGCTCCATCACTTCGACTCCAAGGAAGCGATCTATCGCCAGATTCTCTCCGACGCCTTGGCTGACTGGGGTGATCAAATTGAATCGTCGCGCCAGCCCGATGCCGACGGGTGGGAACTGGTCGACTCGATTGTCGAAACCAGTTTCAAGTTCTTCGTCGCAAACCCTGAGATCATCGTGATGGTCCGGCGAGAAGCCATGACCGATCAAAGCCCGCTCGGTTTCAACCTCGGCGTCGCACTCCGACCCTATTTTCGACGAGCGGTCGGGTTCTTCGAGCGTCAGATGGACGAGGGGGTGTTCCGCCGTCACGACGCAGAGAATCTTGTCCTCACCGGCTACGGAGCGCTCCTCACCTACTTCTCCGACCACGCCATGTTGAAAGGCCTGGTCAGTCAGGACCCGTTCTCCAAGGCGGCGTTGGATGCCCGCTTCGCCCACATGACATCGTTCATTCGGTCGGCGTTGGAACCGGTCGAGTGACCGCGTCGACCATGGGGCCTTTCGCTGCCGCCCATTCGGAACACCCGGTAACGATCGACGCCGCAACGCAGGTGCTGGCCGACCTCGGAGAACGAATCGAACCCGGCGCCGACCTGGCTGTGGTGTTCGCCGCCGGAATACACCGCACTTGCCTGCTCGACCTCAGATCTGGACTGACCGAGCTTCTGGACGTGTCCCATGTCCTCGGCGTGTCGGTCAGCGGGGTGGTGAGCGGAGGACGCGAAGTCGAAACCGGCGCCGCCCTGAGCGTCTGGGCGGGCCACACCGGCGAGGTACGACCCGTACGCCTGGAAACGATCGACTCGGGCAGGACCATTCTTGGGCTACCGGCCAGCATCGAGCCGGGCTCGGTGTTGTTGCTGCTCGCTGACCCGTTCAGCTTTCCGGTCGAGACGCTGTTGGACGCCATCGACACCGAGGGCCTCGACCTCGGTGTTGCCGGAGGGTTGGCATCGGCGGGCCGGAGTCCGGGCGAAAACGAGCTTCTGCTCGACTCCAGCCTCCACACCGACGGAGCTGTGGGCGTCATCCTGCCGCCGGGCTCAGCGCGAACCGTCGTGAGTCAGGGATGCCGCCCGATCGGACAACCGTGGGTTATCACCGACGGTTCGGGTCAGATGATTCGCCAGCTCGGCGGTCGATCAGCCCTCTCCCGGCTACAGCCGACCATCGACGGCCTCACGCCCGAGGACCGGGCGCTCGCCGCCCGGGGCCTTCACGTCGGCATCGTGGCCAATGAACAAGTGGAGACCTTTGCGCAGGGCGACTTCCTGATCCGCTCCCTCTTGGGCGCCGATCGGTCCAGCGAGGCGATCGCGGTCGGCGCCCAGATCGAGGTGGGCCAGATCGTGCAGTTCCACGTAAGGGATGCAGAGTCGGCCAGCCAGGACCTCTACGAGCGACTCACCGAGGTCGAGCCCGAGGTCGCCGGTTCATTGCTCTTCACCTGCACCGGCCGAGGAACCAACATGTTCAGAGACGACCACCACGACGCCCGGGCGATCACCGAGGTGTTCCCCGACGTCGCGAACGCCGGGATGTTCTGCGCCGGCGAGATCGGCCCGGTCGGATCCAGAAACGCGGTTCACGGGTTCACCGCCACCGCACTGTTGTTCGGCTGAGCGTCAGTTCCGGAACCGGGTGGCCCTGGGTAGGGTTTTGCACGTGACCGTGCCACAGATCTCTCTTGAAGAAGCCTGGGAAACCCTCTCCGAGGATCCTGATGCCGTCTTGATCGACGTTCGGACTCTCGCCGAGTGGTCCTTCGTCGGGATCCCCGACCTCACCACGATCGGAAAGAACGTGCGCACCGTCGAATGGACGCAGTTCCCCACCGGTCAGTCCAACCCCGACTTCCTCGCCCAGGCCACCGAGGGCCTGTCTCCCGAACAGACGCTCCTCATGCTGTGCCGATCGGGAGGACGGTCCAACGCGGCAGCCGAACTCCTCACCGCCCAGGGCTACAACGCAGTCAACGTCGGATCCGGGTTCGAGGGGGATCTGGACCCGCAGGGCCACCGACGCGGGGGTTGGAAAGACGAGCTCCCGTGGCGTCAGAGCTGAACCGTTGGGGAACCAACACTCAGCTGGTGCGGGGCGGCCTTCGACGGTCCGAGTTCGATGAGACGGCCGAAGCGATCTACCTCACCTCAGGCTACGTGTACTCCTCAGCCGAGGAGGCTGAGGCCGCATTCAAAGGCGAGCACGAGCGCTACATCTACAGCCGCTACGGCAACCCGACGGTGTCGGTGTTCGAGGAGCGCCTGCGGTTGCTCGAGGGGGCCGAGGCTTGCATGGCAACCGCTAGTGGCATGGCCGCAGTTTTTGCCGCCCTGGCCTCTCAAGTCGGCGCCGGCGATCGAGTCGTCGCCTCGCGGGCTCTGTTCGGAAGCTGCCATGTGATCCTCACCGAGATCCTGCCCCGCATGGGAGTCGAGACGGTCCTGATCGACGGCACCTCAACCGAAGAGTGGCAGCGCGCCCTGGCTCCCGGGACCAATGCGGTCTTTCTCGAGAGCCCGTCGAATCCCGGTCTCGAGATCATCGACCTCCGGGCCGTTTGCGACCTGGCCCACCGAGTCGGAGCTGTTGTGGTCGTCGACAACATCTTCGCCAGTCCGGTTCTGCAGCGACCTCTGGATTTCGGAGCCGACATCGTGGTGTACTCGGCGACCAAACACATCGATGGGCAGGGGCGCACCCTGGGCGGCGCCGTGCTGGGAACCGCCGACTTCATCGGCAACAAGCTGATGCCGTTCCTGCGCCACACCGGCCCCAGCCTCAGCCCGTTCAATGCGTGGGTACTGCTCAAAGGCCTGGAGACGCTGACCCTACGAGTCAACGCGATGTGCGACACCGCTACGGCCCTCGCAGATGAGCTCTATGGACACGATGCACTTCGTGAGGTCCGCTACCCGGGACACCTCTCACACCCGCAGCACGAATTGGCTTTGAAGCAGATGCGGCGAGGCGGTACCGTGCTCACCTTCACCGTGAAAGGCGACGGTGCGAATGCCAAGGCAAACGCCTTCAGGGTGATGAATGCATTCGAGATCTGCGACATCTCCAACAACATCGGCGACGCCAAATCGCTCATCACCCACCCCGCCACGACGACCCACCGACGCATCTCGCCCGAAGCCCGGGCCGCGCTCGGGATCACCGACGGCATGATCCGACTCTCGGTCGGCCTGGAGGACATCGACGACCTTCGTCGCGACGTCTTCCAGGCGCTGAGCACGGTCGGCCGACCGGTCTAGTGTTGACTCGGGCCTTGATCGAGGGAATGTAGGAGACGACGCCATGGAAATCATCGCCGCGGTCTTTGCCGAGGACATACAGCTTCGCCCCGTGCCGGGCCCTGCAACCCAGATCGACCTGACCGGCATACAGTTTTCGGCTCCGGCCCCCGGGGTGCCCCCGGTGACGGTCGGCCCCCATCTCATGGTCCTGGTCTGGTGTCCGTCGGACCACGGAGGTTTCGGGGCGCTCGAGGTCGTGTTCACCCGAGACGGTGAGCCAGAGCCGGTGGCCCGCAACGTTCAACCCCTGCAGATCGAGCCGGGCAAGTTCAACTACCGGCTGATACGAGCCGAGTTGTCATTCCCCGACCACGGCACGATCGTGGCCCACTGCAGTATCGACGGCGGCCCGACCACCCGGGTCCCCTACACCCTTTTAGCGCCGGCGGAGTAGGCGCTCGGGATTCCCGAGGGCACCAGGGCGGCGGGATACGCTGACCCAGTGACCGAAACCGAACTCGAACAGCTGGGCATCAACGTCATCCGAGGTATCTCGATGGACGGGCCCGCCGCGGCCAATTCAGGACATCAGGGCACGGCCATGGCCCTGGCGCCGCTCGCTCATGTGCTCTGGACCCGGGTCATGCGATACGACCCCTCCCGGCCTGATTGGCCGGACCGAGATCGCTTCGTACTGTCCAACGGACACACCTCGATACTCCAGTACGCCATGCTCCATCTCACCGGCTACGACCTGAGCCTCGAAGACCTTCGGCAGTTCCGGCAGTGGGGTTCGCGTACGCCGGGCCACCCCGAAGCCGGTCACACCGATGGTGTCGAAGTCACGACCGGCCCGCTCGGACAGGGCTTCGCCAACGCGGTCGGGATGGCGATCGCCGAACGCTACCTGCGCACCCGGTTCGGCGAGGACGTCATGAACCACCACACGTACGTGATCATGGGTGATGGGTGCCTCTCCGAGGGCGTCAGCCACGAAGCTGCCAGCCTGGCCGGCCACCAGAAGCTCGGCAATCTCATCGCCTTCTACGACGACAACCACATCACGATCGACGGCGTAACCGAACTCGCGCTTTCCGACGACGCGGTCGGACGGTTCGAGGCGTACGGCTGGCAGGTCATCGACATCGGCGACGCCGGTGAAGACCTCGACACCATCGAGGCCGCCATCAACCAAGCCAAGGCCGACACCGAGCGTCCATCGCTGGTGATCATCCGCACCCACATCGGCTATCCGTCACCCACACTCACCGACCACCACAGCGCCCACGGACTTGCGTTCGGGGCCGAAGAGATCGCGGCCACGAAGGAGATCATGGGCCTTCCCGACGAGTCGTTTTTCGTGCCGGAGGAGGTCAAGGCGTTGTATACCGCAGCCGGCGCCGCTGGAGCGGCGATGTCGGCGGAATGGGACCAGCGGGTCGCAGGGTCGGCGATGAGCCGGTCCGAATGGGACGCCTGCTGGGCTGGCTCAGGACTGCAAGGATGGGACTCCGATCTCCCCACGTTCGACCCCGGCTCGTCGGTCGCGACCCGCAAAGCCTCACAGGCCGTCGTCGACGCCATCGCCCCCGGCGTCCCCGGTCTGATCGGAGGCGCGGCCGATCTCACCGGCAACACCGGCACCGCCCTCGAGGGACTCGGCGTGCAGGGCAGCATCAATCCCGGCGGGCGGCAGATCTACTTCGGGGTCCGTGAACACGCCATGGGCGCGGCGCTGGTCGGGATGGCGCACCACGGCGGTGTCATCCCTTTCGGCGGCACGTTCGAGGTCTTCGCCGACTACATGCGACCGGCCCTCCGCTTGGCTGCGTTGAGCGGTGCCAAAGCGATCTTCGTGTTCACCCATGATTCGGTCGGGGTCGGCGAGGACGGACCCACTCATCAGCCCGTAGAGCAGACAATGAGTCTTCGCGCCATCCCCGATCTCACTGTGATCCGACCCGGCGATGCCACTGAAGCGGTCGGCGCCTGGCAGGCTGCGATGGCATCGGAGGGGCCGACCGCCCTGGTGTTCTCCCGGCAAGGAATCCCCGTGAGCGAAGGAACCAGCGCCGACGCGGTCTCCCGGGGGGCGTACCCGGTCAACGACGTCGAGAGCCCCGACGCCATCATCATCGGCACCGGTTCGGAAC
>JABDJU010000171.1 GCA_013003325.1 Acidimicrobiales bacterium | reverse complement strand
TGTGAGGCTGTATCGCTCCGCAGGTGCCGACCCGCAGGAACGTGGTGACACCGAGTTGGGCCAGCTCTTCGACCGCGATCGAGGTGGACGGGCCCCCCGATGCCGGTGGAGCACACGATGATCGGAGTGTCTTCGATGAACCCGATCCAGCTGGTGAACTCACGGTTCTGGGCCAGGAACTCTGGATCGGTGAGCCGGCGGGCGATCTTCTCAACCCTGAGCGGATCGCCGGGGACGATGGCGAGCGGTGCGCCCTGCACTGTCTCCCTGGTGAGGTTGAGGTGGAAGACGTCGGACATGGGCCGAGCGTAGACGACCGGCCGGAAGGGACCACAGAGCTTGAACCTTGACCATCCGAATGTCGGAACCTACCCTCTCGGAGCCTTTCGAACTGGGCAGTGGGAGACTGACATGCCACAAGCCGATCACGAGCGAGCTTCACTCCGCACCGGAACGGTGACCGAACTGGTGGCGTCGATGACGCTGGCCGAGAAGGCCGGGCAGATGACCCAGGTCGAGCTGAACAGCATCACGCCCGACGACGTCGCCGCGTGGTCGATCGGTTCGGTGCTCAGCGGCGGTGGCGGCAACCCCGGCGACGGCTCGGCTGAGGCGTGGCGCGACGGGGTGGATTCGTTCGTGGCCGGTTCACGCCGCAGCCGGCTCGGCATCCCGATCCTCTATGGCACCGACGCCGTGCACGGTCACAACAACGTGCTGGGCGCGACGATCTTTCCTCACAACATCGGCATGGGTGCGGCTGGCGACCCGCAGCTGATGCATGCGGTAGCCCGCGCCGCAGCATTGGAGACGGCGGCAACAGGGGCTCGGTGGTCGTTCGCTCCGTGTCTCGCCGTCGCCCAGGATCCCCGGTGGGGTCGGACCTATGAGAGTTTCTCGCAGAGCCCCGACCTGGTGAGCGCGTTGGGGGCCGCCGCGGTGAGCGGCTGGCACGGCGATGATCTATCGGCCTCGGGCGTCCTCGCCTGTGCCAAGCACTACATCGGCGAAGGAGCGGCGGTGTGGGGAACGGCCGGCAGGAGCCGCCACCCCTGGGTGGGCTGGTGGGATGGCTGGGGTGCCGACTGGCAGATCGATCAGGGTGATGTTCGGATCGATGAGGCCGAGCTGCGACAGGATCATCTGCCCGCCTATCGGGCTGCGGTCGAGGCCGGAGCGCTCACCGTTATGGCCTGCTACGGCTCCTGGCACGGCCGCCATCTGCACAGCGAGCGCTACTTGCTCAGAGACGTGTTGAAGGGCGAGCTCGGGTTCAGTGGGTTCGTGGTCTCCGATTGGATGGCGGTCGACCAGATCGACCCCGACTACGGCAACGCCGTGGAGCGAGCGGTCAACGCCGGTGTCGACATGGTGATGGTGCCCTTCGAATACCAGCGATTCATCTCGACCACTGTGGAGCTCGTCGAACACGGTCGGGTTTCGATGGAGCGGATCGACGATGCGGTCGGGCGGATTCTTCACGCCAAAGCGCAGCTCGGGTTGTTGGACGAATCGTTACCACCGCCTGTGCCGTTGGATGTGGTGGGCTGTGACGAACATCGTCAGCTGGCCCGCACCGCCGCTGCTGCATCGGCGGTGGTTCTGACCAACGGGGATGCGCTTCCCCTTCCTAGCGATATCACCGTCCTTGCCGCAGGACAGGCATTGGACGACATCGGTCTGGCCTGCGGAGGGTGGACCATCTCGTGGGAAGGCTCGCCCGGTGCGATCACCGAAGGTCGAACCATCCTCGACGGTCTCCGCGACGGCCTTGGTGATCGGATCGATTACGACCGTCATGGACACTTTGAGACCAAGGTGGCCTATGGGGTCGTTTCGATCCACGAAATGCCCTATGTCGAAGGCGGCGGCGACCGGGCTGACCTGTCGGTCCCGGAAGAACAGGTCGATCTCGTGCGCCGGATGCGAGACCGCGTAGATCGCCTGATAGTGGTGATCGTGTCGGGCCGACCCCTCGTCCTCGCTGGCGTGCTCGAACACGCCGACGCAATCGTTGCCGCGTGGCTACCGGGCTCGGAGGCCGACGGCGTAGCCGACGTGCTGCTGGGTCGCGTTCCAAGCAGCGGTCGTCTTCCCGTCGATTGGTCCCGCAACCAGGCTCAGATCGACGTCGCCGATCACAGCGATCCACTGTTCCCGCTCGGGCACCGCGCTGTCGGTTGAGAGGATCCATCCGACGTTGGGCCGCGGAGTAAAGCGAGCCCGAAGTTGAACCGAAACTGAAGTGATGGCAAAACACAGAGCGCGTTTCAACATGAAGTCCGAGAAGGGGCGTTCGAAGGGTTCCCGACGTCAGTCGTCGAGTCGTACGACGGCGAGCTTTGGGCTCGAGTCGCATCTCGAGTCAGATGAACTGCTGTCGGCGGCGACAGCCGCGTTCGGCAAAGCTGACTCGATGATCCGGAGAGTCTTCGGATGGGAGGAGTCCGACGACGACCGGACGCACCCCGCAGATGCGGAATCAGCACCGCCGCCACCCGCTGCTACTAGTTCCGAACCTGCCGATCTCGTTCCATCCGTTCCGGCGCTGGCAATCAGCTTCGCCCCGAGCGGGCAGAGCACAAGGTCGTGCCTGTCCGAGGTGCGATTCGGCGGGCAGCCCGACTGGCTGGAAGAACCCCTGTGGCCGCTCAGTACCCAAGACGGTCAGCCGATGGAATTCGTCGCCCAGTTCGCCGTGCACCCCACAGATTTCCCGTGGCTCGACGAGCCAAAGGTGGTGTACCTGTTTGTCAGCAACGACGAATACGACCCCGGAGGCTATGAGACGTGGGATCCCTTCGCTGGCGAAAATGCGTTGATCGTGCAACCCGGAGCGACGCCCGACTGGGTGTCGTGTGAGCCCCTCCTTTCGGGTCCGACGGCACGGCCGATCGAACTCTCCGTCGGGCTTGAGCCGAGGCTGGATCCACCGGTGGCATCAATCTCCGAGCTCGGCCAACTCAGCGACGACGACTACCGGAGCTGGCATGAACAGGTGGACTACGACAAGGTCGGCGGCACACCCAACTTCTTCCAGGGCCTTGAGTTTCCCGACTTCGAGGGGAAGAGTGTCGGGCGCGACCGAACCACGGCAATACCGATCTTCATGGTCCGTAGCGCCGATGCGGCAGCGTTGAGTTTGGGCGACGCCGGTCGCGGGGTTGGCTTCCTTTCACCGGATCAGCGATCCGGCGCCTACCTCTGGTTCAACTGATCGTCGGCGTCAGCCTCTTCCCCAATTCACTCTTCGAAGGTCACTTCGTCGGGGTTGGCACCCAGGTCCTCCAAGGCCGCCCGAACGGCGGAAACCATCTCGGGAGGACCGCACACGTAGAACTGCTGTTCGAAGTCGTCTACCAGGCCGTCGATCATTTCTGCGTCGAGTCGGCCTGAACTCAGTTCTGAGCTGGGCTGGTCGGTGACGAGGAATGTGGTTTGCAGGCCGGGCATCGCCTCAAACTCTTCGCGCAAAATGATGTCGGCCTCGGTCTTGTTGGAAAAGATGAGGTGACAGCCTTCGAGATCACCGTCCCGGAGACGCGTGCGGAGAATGGCGATGAACGGCGTGACCCCTGCGCCGCCTGCGATGAACACTCCTGGCCCGTTGTCGTGGATCGCCCCCCAGGCATCGTGGATGACCAGGTTGTCACCTACCTCAAGCTGACCGATCTGCTCGGTGACACCCGAATGGTCGGGGTACGACTTGATCGTGAATTCGAGCACATCGTCGTCGGGGAGTGAGGTGAAGGTAAAGGGCCGGCTCTCATCGCGCCAGCCGTCGCGATCCAGGTTGACCTCGGTGGCCTGACCTGGCTGGAACTCGTAGCCACTCGGACGGTCGATGACGTAGCGACGAACGTCGTGGGTGAGCTGTTCGATGTGACGGATCCGGAGGGCGTGAGATTGTGCCATGCGGTGGGAGTACCCCGATCTCGCGCCCCGAAACGTTGAGCCGCCGACGAGGAGATTGTTTCCCACACTTGGTTTAGGCGGCGTCGGTGCCGGGTAGGTCACTGC